>CAZNGC010000014.1:0-10811 GCA_964572435.1 uncultured Planctomycetales bacterium
CTAAACTCCCCCGGGGCCTCGGATCTGCTCAAGGCGTTGGATTATATCGTAGGTTCAGGATCAACTACAGGAGCGCAAAGAGTACAAGCTGAAGATTTCATACTCGCTCATGCCAAATCTATACTCGATATAGGTACCCCCGAAGAAAAAGCGGCAATGATCTTAGCTTTAAGAACAGTGGCGTGCTCTGAACTTAGGACTGATCCAAAAACCGGGTACAAAGTTTGGGACATAAAAATAAAGGCATCCGACATACTCTTGAACGAAGCCCAAGGGATACTCAAAACTAAGGGCTCAGGCCAAGATAAAACAACCATGATTAACGTATTAATAGGAGAAGGGGGATTAAGAGGAGAATTATCCTGGGATAACCCTAAAGCCCTAAACATTCTATTAAGCCAGGCTCAAGGCATTTTTAATTCGGGATCACCAGAACAAGTGAATGCTTTATTCAATGCTTTAGAAAAAGCCATAAAAGCCCCTTGGGCAAACAATTCGCAGATAAATACTGCAAGCGAGCTTATACGCAAAAATACCGAAATCATATCGGAGAAATCTTCTTCAGCAAAAAACAGATTGTCTCAAATTGAATTATTTACCGAGGCTAAGAACCTATATATAAAAAATTTAAGCAGGTTTAACGATATCACCACTATGTTAAAAGTAGTTAATGAGCGCCAAAAAGGCGCCGATCCTAATGATACCCGCAAATTAGCAGTACTCATATTCTCAGAGGCTGACTCTAACGGCGCATTCGCCCAAAACGGTGTTACCGGAGAGAAAATTAAAGAGTTTATTGATGCCGGATACCGGGTTATGTATTATGAAATTTCGGAGGTAAAACAAATAGCCGAATGCTTTAAAGATGCCTGCGGGGGAGAAGGCAGCGTTAAACAGGCTGATTTCCTTATGTTTGGGATGCACGGCCTAGGTGGATACGCAATGGAACTTGGCAATAGAGGACAAGAACTTACTCTCAATGATTATAAGGAATTGTCATCTCAAAATCTCAAGAATTATTTAAAACAGGGCGGAGATATAGTTTTATGGTCTTGTAGCGCTGGGAAAGGAGGAAAAGACGGAAATAATATACTTAATATGATGCGCACGCTCTTCCCCAACGCTAAACACGAAAGTATCACGGCCCCTGCGCAGGATGCCTCCAGAATATATTTTGAGTTTGACAATTCGGGATTTAAGAAAGCTTCCTTTGATGTCACGACAATTTATGGAGATATAACCCCATCTTTCAACAAAATTTTGAATAATCCTACCGGTCCATCTACTCCCGTAACAATAAAATTCCCTCTTACATTTTCTGCTCCGGCGGTGGACAATTACAACAAAACGTAAACATAGCTACAATCCAGGCATAAAAGTAAATTAGACAATATTAACAAATCCGCTGATCTGATTTGTACTATTCGTAAACTCAAACAGTTTATCCAAATATTTGATTAATTTCAAGAGAAGAATAACGCCGGATTACTTCAGCCCGGTAAGACCGCCCTGCATGAATTGTAAAAGAATTGGCCCGCCGATTACGATACCGATAACCGGCATAATGAAGAAGATGAGCGGAATGAGAATCTTGATCGGCGCCTGCAAAGCAATCCTTTGGCCGCGATGGAATCTTTGAGCGCGGGCATCCTCGGATATAATCGTAAATGCCTCGGCAACCGGAGTTCCCATGCGGTCGGCCTGGATAATCGTCTGCACGAAAGAGGTCATTTCCGGGATATCCAGCCTGCGCGCCATATCCTTCAAAGCCTGTATGCGCGGTTTACCCCATTTAATTTCCTCCACCACGAAAGCCAGCTCTTCAGTCATCGCCGTACCCGGGGTTTTATCCACGACCCACCTGACCGCGCTGACAAAATCAAGGCCTGCTTCAATACAGAGACCGAGGAGATCAACGGTTTCCGGAAGCCTGCGGGAGATCATATTCTTGCGTTTATTGAGCTTTTGTTTCAAATAAAAATCCGGGATAACATATCCTAAAGCCGCGGCGATCAAAATAAAAATCGGTTCAAACCGCCCAACAATAGCGATAATCAAAGCCGCCAAAATCAATATAAGCAATATCTTCAGATTAAAAAAAGCTACGGGAGAAATATTCACATGTGCGGCGTCGATCTTGCTCTTTATTTTAACCAACAGGCCGGACCTTTCAAGCAAATCCCGCGTAGGCAGAAGTTTTGATAAATCAAGGTGTGGTTTGTTGATTTTCTCGGTAAAAACATCCTGCTTCAAGCGTATAGCGGATGGCCTCTGTGAAGAAGCCACTCCCCAGATAATCAAAGCTACCGCCGATATAACCAAAAAATAGATTAATATATCCATATCTATATTTTTATCACACTGAACATCTTGATAAGCAGCATCCCGACAATCTGTAAAACCACCGCGGCCACCAGAAGCATCCTGCCTAAATCATTTTTCATCATAATATCGAAATGGCTCCTGTTAACCGAAAGGACCCAGGCGACAAAAAGAATCGGCAGGATAGACATAATCACCCCCTGCATCCTTCCTTGCAGGGTAAGCGTCTTGATATTCTCCTTCAATTTATGGTTATCTCTTATGGTTACGCTAAGCCGGCTGAATACTTTGGTCAACTCTCCGCCTGTCTCCCGGGCAACTAAAAGGGCGTTTACCACCAAACCCAGTTCTTCCAGGTTCATTCTTTTGTTTAATCGCACAAGGCTTTCCTCCAGGGAAATCCCCATCTTGTTCTCCCTGACTACTAACCCGAATTCCTGGCTGATAGGAGCAGGCATCTCTTCGACCAATACTTCAAAGCCCTGCAATAAACTCAATCCTCCTTTTAAACAGCTTCCAAGCATATTTATAGCGTCCAAAAGCTGATCGTTGAACTTCTGCACCCTGCGTTTAAAACGAATCTTAAGTATATAATTTGGTATGGCTAAGCCGACAAGCGCGCCAAAAATCATCAGCACAGGAGAGCGCAAGAGAACCAGCCCGCTAAGCCCGAGGATAACCGGAAGGATATAATAAAGCATGACAATATTCTTCGGGCTTTTATCATAAAACATCTTGTCCATTTCCTTGGCAACTATAACTTCCTGTTTCTGCTGCCAGGATTGTATCTTTTGCATAAAAAAAGGCAGGACGCTTAAAGAAAGCAGGATTATCGAGCACAAAATAATGATACTAAGCAAAAAAATCATCAGTTCCCTTTATGTTAAAACAGTGGATAATCCAAGGATTGCTAACCCCCGCAGGCATCAATCAATTTCTGCAATTCATCAGCAGACGCTGTCGCATCCTCCGCTGCCGCTTCCGCCGTTTGCTCTTTCTCATCGGCTATAGCGTCAAGGTTGTCGGCTATCTTTTGCTTCTCCTGATAAACCGCTTCTTTCTCATCGGCAATCGATTCTTTTTCCGAAGCCAACGCCTCTTTTTCCGCGGCCTCCTCTGCTAATTCCTGGGCTTCGTTACAAATAGATCCGCAATCTCCATATTCGTAACTACAATTGTCGCATTCAGACTGTTTTTGATTAGCCTCATCCCGGGTATTATTCGCATCTGTCCTTGCCTGTGTGGCTTCCTCTCTGGCAACCCTAGCCGCTTCCCTGGCTTCCTCAGCTACCAATTGCGCATCGACTGCTTCTATACGTGCATCTTTGGCTTCTTCAGATAAAGACGTTGATTCCTGTTGTTTTTCCAGAACCTCCGAAGATAAAGAAGAAATCTTGCTGGGGTCACAATCAATTTCTTCAGGGTCCGGATCTTCAGCTTCACCTCCGGGGCTGTCATCCGGCAATTCAGGATATTTAAAGTCTTTGGCCCCGCCGGAAGTTGAAAGAGAACCAAACTGCCTGCCTTCACCAAAAGTATCCGCGGAATCTTTGTATGACGATTGAAGCTTCTGGCGAATTTTGGGCATCATCGCCGCAAAAGCCCCGATTAAGACAATGATGAATATTATATAGGCCAGAGTTGTCTGTCCTTTGTTATTGCTGCGACGCCTTTTCTTCATAGACAATATTAATTAGAGATCCTCCGCTGACAGCAGGATTATTCATCACGTATACGGAACAACCATTCCCCTGTTTATTGTTAAAAAACATTCCTTGCGCGCTGCCATAGAGGTCGTGTATCGCCTTTTCTTGTTGAGGAGTTAATGCCGGCTTATTTTCATCCTGTATAGCCCGTAACATAACATCTTCAATATTGATTTCTCTCACCAATCTCCAATCATACCTGGGCATTTGAGCCCAGTAGAAATCAAGAACTGCCTTGCCGGAATCCTCTACAGAATACGCGGCTGATCTGGAAACTCCTGACTTCATACGAGTTGAATTCATACAGCGTGATCCCGGATAAGCAGGCACAGAGGGGATCGGATCGCAGCTTGTTTCCGCGGTATATGGATTAACTGCATTGCTGGCAGTTTTCATAGACGCAGTGGTGATCATAAAACTGGTTTCCCCATCTATGGAAGGGGGAATGATTACGACAATCATTTCTTCGGAGTTATTAAAAATAATATTTTGATCGCCGCGCATAAATAAACTGTAACCCCTTAAAGGCATTTCTTTAAGGTAATACTTAAATAGCTCTTCCTTGCTAGCCTTTGTTTGATAGGAGGCTATTCTTCTCTCTTCTCCGTTGCCGGATACAGATATATCGTCACGTATTAACTTTGATCCCCAAGGCACAGGCGCCCCGGCAAAAGCCGTCCCTGAAACCAACATAACAAAATAAATAATGGACAATGCTCTCAAGAATATAACCCTTTGTCTCATAATAGCTTCCTTTCTTATTCAATATAAGTACTATATCAGAAATTTGGCGAAATATCAAACATTTGACTCGGCGGGAATATGGCCCCGTCTTTAACCGTACCAGAGGCGGATTGCGTTTTCTCCGGCCAATCTGTTTTGTATACGCCATAATCTATACTCTGGGGACTAGTGGTCCTGCTGACTGTTACGCTAAGAGGATAAGAATTTGTCTTATTATTTTTATCCCAGGCAAAACAAGGGATATCCCCGGGAGGATTAGCGTCATAAATGATAAAGAAAGCCACTGAAGCGACACCTGCGGCAATAGCCGCGCCTGTCATCCAGGCACCAGCAGTAGAATAATAAATTGCTAAAGGACATACCAACGGGCAGCAAGAGCAAAAAAACGCAGCGCAGGCAGTGCAAGCGGCATAAAGAGCGGCAGCCGTTGTGTAATGTGACGCAGCAATTATACCCAGCACAACCCCTAGCGCAAGTATCAAAGCGGCGGTCGCCCAAATCAAACCAATAACTAAACCGGCATTATTTATCCCGAATTTAATCAAGGGGCCGATCCAGCCTAAATCCTGTGTATCCAAATAAGCATTGATCGTGCCGGCTTCGTCAGCCACTTCACCGAACTTTATCACTTTTAATGGAACCTTTCGGACCGGGGTCACGGTAACAGAAATTTCTGTATTTACAACATGATCGGTACGCGAATCATCCCAATCAAACTGCATTGTACTTGTTCCGTAATTCTTATCGGCCTTGTTCTTGGCCGGGAGCAGACGCATAAATTCATCGAATTTTGTCTCGATCAAAGAATAACACCACGCATCAGAACACCCTGATTTGGAAAATGGTATTTTTGGCTCGTCGATACCGGCGTTGGAGAAAGCGTATTGCCTGGCTGAATCTCGGCTATTTTTGGGAAGCTTATCATTCAGCTCGTCGATGTATTTGTATATTACATTACCGAGCTTGGTTGCCCCGCCAATCATCAAGGCCAGTGCTCCGGTAGTGATACAAAGCGTGGCTAATGCCAATACCGTATTAAGACAGCCCGCCACGTTGTAAGCTACATACGTCGTCGCGGCTGCAATAATTACCTTTGCATAATCCATCATCCAGCTGGCAAGCATAAGCTGGATTTGCAAGGTGAACCCGGCGAAGTTCAGGATCATCGAATCATTCAGATTGGCCATAGAGTTAAGCAATATACATGCGGATGAGCCTCCGGCAAGCACCCCTGCCTGGGCTGAATATTTTACCCGGTTATCCTGCAGTTTATCTTTACCCAGGTTTACCACAAGGAACGCGGCAAGGACAAAAATGATCAGCGTTAAAGTCAGCACGGAAACAATCTGCCCTCTTTTCCCTGAACGCATATTGTGAAAAAGCAAGTTCATCTAACCGTCTCCTTATTGGTTCGTGCTCTTCAGTATAGCCATTGCCCCCATCAAGAATAAAATCAACATGCTTAACGCAAGCACCGTCTCCAGGATTGTCTGGGCTTTTTTCAGCGTTAGTCCTGCGTCGTTCTTAATTCCAGGTTTCACTTTGCACCCCCCCTAAATCCACATCAACCCCTTTCTCGCCCATTACCTCAAACGTATGGCTGGCCAAAGGAATGGTCGGGTCGGGAACCGTCACGTCGAAACGCCGGTAGATTTTACGCTTTACTACATGACCCACGCTGACATTGCGCACGCTTGTCCCTGAATTCTGTGTCTCACCATAATTAATAGTTTTGTTCTCTTCTGTCTCGACGTCATAAGCCTGGGCAGTTATTTCTTTAACGTATTTCTTTCCGGCAAGCGCCTCCCCATCATGCACTTCGTCACAAACCCTCCAGCCCCATTCGCTCATCTGTTCGTCCTGATCTTCAAGCGCGTCTTTTTCAGACTGGGATTTATCCATTTTATTCACGATATCGTTATAACGGTAAGCAAGATAAGCAAATGAAGCTGTCCGCAAAGCAAGATCCAGCCATCCTCCCCACTCTGCCCACCATCCCGTATCCGTCAAATTAAAGACTTCTTGCGCGACATTGGAAAGCATCGGGTATAAAGTGGATATCCAGTCGGCGGCATTCATCTTCATGGCGTCTTCGGGGTCTTCCGTGCCGCCGGGCCGGTCATAATAAAGTTTCTTCTTTAAACTTTCGTTACCAGCGACTTCCGGGCCGATATCCGTATCATTGTAATAACTGTAATCCAAATTAGGCGGGTCTTCGGCATTCGAGTAATACAGAGATGCGGAAGAAGAGGTCGTGCGGCGCTGACCGCCTTGAAAAAGGCGGGCCGACTGCCGGTCGGCGTTCAAATTATAACTTACGATACCGCCGGAGCATTCCCATTCCTCCCCGTCTATATCCTTTTCGATAAATTTGTAGTTATAGGCCCGGTTTTTAGCTTGCTCGAATACATTCTGATCTGATTCCCTTTGTTCCCGCAGGTTTCTCTGATAATTAAACGCGGTAAGGAGGACCATAAGCATGATCCCCAGGAATAACGCGAGTTCCAATAAAGCCTGTGCCTTCTTAAACATTTTGCCTCTTTGCTATTGCTCTACCGTTTTCGACGTATAACCGGTTGTCGTAGTATCAGAGCTATCCACGGTAAAAGTACCCAGATGCTCTTTCTCGGTAGATGACCCTGTCCGGCTTATATTGGTCTGCGAAGTCGTATCATTCGGCTCATATTGCTTGGCGCTGATTTGAGTAGCCAAATCCCGCAATCTCCCCTGCACCCCCCGCTTCATATAAACCTGCATGGCGACAAAAGCCGAGACTACTATGGCTAACAATATTACATATTCCTGGAATGTCTGGGCGTTTCTTTTTATAAACATATTCTTACCCCGTTGTGGCTTTCGGAGTATACTCCTGTTTAATCTCCTCCAGCCGGGCATTCACCGCTCTCTTGAAATAAACCTGCATGGCTACAACTGCCAACGCCACCACGCTCATAATAATCACGTATTCCAATATGCTCTGCGCCCTGATATTCAGCTTAACACTCACGGATCGCTCCATTAATTTAAACTACCCGCTAATCGCCCTCCAGATAAGTCTTGAGTTTCTCCTGGAACTGCCCTCCCCCTGAAGATATAGCCGTCAGGGTGACCGCGACCATTACGGTCAACGCCCCGAATAAAATCACATATTCCAGTATTGACTGGCTTTTCTTGTACCCAATATGCATTGCCGAAACCCGTCCCTATGACCAGTTAATCCGAAGACAACCCTTCAACCGTCTCGCTTCCGGTCTTGGTCTGCGTATTATCCGAGATTGTCGTCGTAGAGACTCCCCCTGAGCTCGTTACTTCCGTTTGAGTCATAGAAGAAGTAGTCGTATAATCTGAAGTTGTATGCATAGGATCGTACTGTTCGCCGACCTGGTCGGTAGACTCCCTAAGCTTGCCTTGAAAACCACGTTTCATATATACTCCCATAGCGATCAGCGCCGCAACCACAAAACCCAGGAGTATGACGTATTCCAAAGTGCTTTGGCCTCTTGAATTATGCTTAAACATGATATACACCTCCTTAAAAGATTATTAGTGCCTGCCGCCGGGCCGCTTAATCTTCCTGGACCGCGGTTATGCTCTGTGTACCGGTCCTGGAAGAAGTATCGTTGGAAAGTGTCCTGGTGACCCCTCCTCCGGTAGCCGTATTCTCCGCACTGGATGCGCTGCGCGAGCTAGTCAGATTTGACTCCATATAATAAGGCTCGTACTGCTGAGTATTCAGCATAACTGCTGCCTCATCTTTGTAATCCGCCGCATCTTTAATCTTTGCCTGAAGGCTGCGCTTTACATAAACCTGCATAGCTACTGCTGCAGCGATAACTAAGCCGATGACGATCGCGTACTCTGCCGTACTCTGCCCTTTTCGCATTAGCTTCAACATTTCATTCACCTCCTTAAATTCTTGCTTTCATTAGTCAAAATTTACCGTATTCACCTTGTCCTGCATTTTTGTCCCCAGCGTGTCATAAGTCCCTGTGATTTTCGGTTTTAATGCCGCCGCTACCGCGATGATCGCCCCTACTACAGCCGCCAAGATGATTACGTATTCCAGCGTACTCTGCCCTCTTTCCAATCCTTTCATTTTCTCACCTCCTAGATTATTTATTCCAACAATAATTCAGTTCTTTCTGCGTCTGCCGGGAATCCAGATTGACCAGGCGCATTATATATATAGACATCGCCGTCAAAGCCGCAACGACAATGGTAATAAGCATAGCGTATTCAATTACACTCTGTCCTTTGTTAATCCTCCGTGGCTTCATAGGATCTCCTAAGGCGGGGGCAAAAAGAAAGAGCCCTGTTAAAGGGCTCCTGGAGAAACAGCTGCCATACCTAATAATGCAATAAAGCCGACGAGACTCCTCCCTAAAAGAAATCTTTTATGCATCCGTGGCGTATGCATCCTGTTTCTCTCCGTTAAGAGTATCCCCCTTTTTATTATTTACACTTAAATATAGCATCATAAAATATGCTAATCAAGACAATTTAAGGCTTATTTGAAACCGCTTTCAAAATGTATTTTCTTCCCTTCGTCTGAATAAATATCCCTTTCGTTAAGCCTGCGGCAGATGTATTCCAGGTCCTTGGCATAAGCGTAATCCGGGTTTACGTCGAGAAAACAGCCAATTTTGTCTTTACCCAGGCTTAAGCGCCCTTTTTGGCTGTAAAAACGTTCCAGGGTAACGTTATATTCCGTTTTTTCATAACCTGAAGGCATAAAACGCCAGCGCAGATAGGCATCCAGCACTTCCGCGTAACCCGAGAAAATTGACTGTATATCAGGCGGCTCAACCCTGCCCAAAGGTAATTCCTCATAGGAAAAAACCGGATGCGATTCCCCGGTACAATTGAATAATTCGATCTTGCGGTTAAAATCATACAAGCCTTCATCGAAATTAGGCCATCGTTCAAGATAATCGTTGGCTATGGATAGAAGGCTCTTGGAATTATCAGTAGTCAATACTATAAGGCGTATTTTCTCATCCAGGCTCAATTTAACGGCACAGCCTTTCAGGGCGAATGATTGCATGCTTGCCGGTTGCACCAATTCTACGTCCGCCTCCGCCAGGTATAATTCTTTATCCAGGCACCTAATGTACTGCGGGCTGAATACCCCGATTTTCTTTACCTTGCGGTAAGCGGTAAATTGCCATGGCCACAGGGCGAATGAAAGATTATGTGGGCCATCGGGATCCAAACTGATGTTTTCCAGTTCTTCCAGTTTATTACCATACAGTATAAGATTATCTGCGGTTTCATCGCTGGAATTGAATTTCAACAAAATCGTGAAGAATTCCTGTGTGGGGATATCGTATCCGGGGGCCATGAATAAGACCAGGTTACCATCTCTGAAGAAATAACGGTTTATGCAATCCTTTACTGCGGGAACTGCCGCGGAGAAATCGTAAGATACATAAGGAGTAGGCCAGACAGTATGCATCTGTGCATCCAGATACACCACACTGCCGTCGATAAAATGCATTTTAATCCCGCGGATCTCGGTAAAGATGTTAGCCAGTAACCTGGATAGATCCATTTTCAAAGTCTTTACTTCCTGCATCTGACTGAAATAATTGCCTATCTTATCCTGGCTTATTTCATTGCGTGTTATAAAGCTGATCCCGCCGGGCTGCTCGCCAAGAAGTTTTCGGAACACCAGCTCCTGAACCAATGCATCCGCATCTTCTTTAGAACACCCCAGCCTTCTCTGGATAGCTTCCAACAACTGCGCGCTGCCTTTCACCAAATGATCAACCGCTTTTAACAACATCAGCCCGGTACACTCCAAGGACAAATCATTGGCGGCCGCCAGCTCATTCCGATTCGATCTCTCGACAGGGGCAGGCTTAACCGCTTCCATATTTTTATTTTCATTCTCGGATAAACGAGCCCAGCGTTCCTTTTCCGCCTTTAATTCTGCCTCCCTTTCCAGTTTCTCCTCTTCCGCTTGGCGCTGGGCCTCTTCCCGAGCTTTCTGCTGCCTCAATTTCTCTTCTTCGGCCTTAAGCAAAGCCTCTTTCTCTA
>CAZNGC010000014.1:10911-17234 GCA_964572435.1 uncultured Planctomycetales bacterium
GCTTTCTGCTGCCTCAATTTCTCTTCTTCGGCCTTAAGCAAAGCCTCTTTCTCTATTAACTCGGCCTCTTCTTTGAGCGATGACTTCTTCCTCTGCTCTTCTTCCTGCAACTTCTTCAATTTCAATAAATCTTCGTCTATGGAATCTTCTCCTGGCTTGTTTTCCACATCCTCCCGCGCCAGCCTTTCCCTCTCAAGCCGCTCATGCTCTTTTTTCAATAAGTTTTCCGCCCAACCCTGCGCCTCTTTAATCCGTTCATCATCCGAATCTGTCCCGTTCTGTTCTTCCCCTGGGACAAGCGCTTTATCATCCACAACTTCCGGGGTAGGATCCTTTGATAATGGAACAGCTGGTTCTTCTTGGAGAATCTTAGTTTCTGTGTTTTCGATAACCGGCAAGACAGGCATGTTGAATTTCTTCTTCTTTTGCTTCCTGCGCCTGCCTACAGGCATGCTCAAATTATGCTGTTTGAAAATAGCATTTACGCTGGATTTTGAAACCTCTATGTGTAATCTTTCCGATAAAAGCGCGACCAGGCTCCTGCAGCTCAAGTTAGGGTTGGCTTGTTTATTATCGAGGATAAATTTGATTACTTCGGGTTTAAATTTATGGATTACTCCCACATTCCCTCCAGATTGGACATTTACCAAATATTATATATACAGCATATTTGGCTACTTGTCAATCCAAAACCAGAATTATAACATTAAGTATTTACTTGATTTGCAAATAATCGCCTTCTTTGGTCATTGTTTCCTGGATTGTCCCGGCAGGCAGTTCAATAACAAAAGCGGATTTAAAATAAATTCTCGTAGCTCTAAACGGGGGGATATTGTTGATTGTTTTTATTACCATGTTATTCTTATCGACAAACAAAACATCTATGGGAAAACGCATGAAGAATGTGTGTATTGAATTAGCCGGACGCAAGAGCATAGCCTGCCCGCGCCGCAGCGATTGGCGGCCCAAAAGGCCTTTCAATCTCTTGGCGAAACTATATGCCGGCAAGGCATCCTCCGACAACGATATGTTGTTGGCAAGATTAACTATTTTCATATTGCGGGTTTTCTTTTTTATATCCCCGGGCGGATTTATGGGTGAGACGGCTTAAAGATGTCATCGGATATCTCTATCCCCCGGATACGGATCTCTCCGAGGAAGCTAGGCAGGTACCCGGTTGCGGTAAAATAGCCTTGAACTTTCCCTTTGGCATCCACTCCGGTCTGTTTAAAAACAAATATATCGTTGAGGTTGATATGCAGCTCATCCTTCATCCCGGAAACTTCAGAGACAGCCATAATCTTGCGTGAACCATCGGAGAGTCTGGCAGTATGTACGATTATATCCACTGCCGAAGAGATCATTTCACGGATGACCCTCACCGGCAAATCTATGCCCGACATGAGTATCATCGAATCAAGACGCGATAAAACATCAAAAGTGGAATTCGCATGTATCGTGGTCATTGAACCGTCATGCCCGGTATTCATCGCCTGAAGCATATCAAGAGATTCCGACCCGCGGCATTCACCGACGATAATCCTGTCCGGTCTCATACGCAGGGTATTACGGAAAAGGTCTCTTATGGTAACCGCGCCTTTGCCCTCTATGTTCGAAGGACGGGATTCGAGCCTTACCCAATGCTGCTGGTTAAGCTTTAATTCCGCCGCATCCTCCAGGGTTATAATACGCTCTTCATTGGGGATAAACTCCGAAAGCGCATTAAGCACGGTGGTCTTTCCCGAACCGGTACCTCCGGAAACAATCATGTTCTTGCGGCAATAAACCGAGGCCTTGATAAAATTCACCATCTCCGCGGTTAGCGCGCCGAAATTCACTAAGTCATCGGCCTTATACCTCTCCTTGCGGAATTTCCTAATCGTTAGCGTAGGGCCAGTCAGGGATAATGGAGAAATAATCGCGTTTACTCGCGAGCCGTCGGCAAGACGCGCATCCACCATAGGCACGGATTCATCGATACGCCTGCCTATCGGGGCAATTATACGTTCGATGACCGTCCTCACCTGTTCGTTGGAAATAAACTTCTTGCTGCTCATTTCGATCTTGCCGAAGCGTTCGACAAATATCTCGTTTTTGTTATTTACCATGATATCGGTAATCTCCTGGTCGGCCAAAAGATCTTCCAGCGCCCCAAGCCCCAAAGCCTCGTCTAAAATCTCTTTTATAAGCTTTTGCCTGACCTCCTGCGAAGGGATAAAACTACCGGCCTCCTCTACTAAAAGATTCGCTACGGTTATCTCGGCCCTGTCCCTCAATTCCTTGGTTTTCTTGTGATCACTGAAAACCTTGAGGTCCATTCTTTTTATGTTCATACCCTCAATCAGTCGGGCGTGTATCCTGCGCTTAAGAATCAGGATTTCATCCCTGTCCTCGGCGACATCCGGCTCGATTACCGACTCCTCCAGGTCCTGCCCTTGCCAGAACTGCCCGGATTTCTCCTGGGCAGTCTCCCTGATTTTAATCTGGTCGAGGTTCCTTCGCTCGACAAAAAGCCCTTTATCTTCAATAAGGGTGTTCGCCAGATTGGCAATAGAAATGGCTATCCTTGAACGCGGAGAGTCAATGACAACGGGCACCGCCTGGTTAACTGCTTGGTTGACTAATTTACCTTCAGAGGGGATTTTTTCGATAATATCTATGGGCAGGCTGACCCGGATTTCCTGCCAGCTTATGCTGGAAGCCGATTCCGAACGATTAAGCACAAGCTTGATCATGCTTAAAGGAAAATGCAGGAACTGCAGGGTATCCAAAGCCCATTTTGTCTGATAAACGGAAAGCACATCCGGAGTGACAACCAGGAGTATTAAATTAGCCTGGTTTAACGTGGAAAGGAATACGTCGCTGAAACTCTTTCCCGCATCGACAATAATATAGTCATAATCTTTTTCAAAAAGATTGAATACATCTACGATCTTATCTGGATATAGATACCCGGATTGCTGCGGCTTCAACACCCCGGCCAGGAAGTCCACGTTGGTAAACTTTGTCTTAGCTATGAAATCCGCTTTTTTGGTCAGCTGCGGCTGCTTTTTCAGAAAACCGATCAGATCTGCTACGCATCTCTGCGGGTTAATCCCGAACAAATGGGCCATATCCCCCACCGCCTGAGTATCCAGATCGATGGCGCAAATCTTCTTTCCGCTTTGGGCAAGAGTAACCGCCAAATTAACCGCAATTAAACTCTTTCCTACGCCGCCTTTAGTGCTGAATATTGCTATTACCTTGGCCATCTTACTCCAGTTGGTAAACTATGGGGACATCCACCCAGAGTTGAGATTCTTTTATTGCGGGGGGAAAAGGAGGATACGGAGATATCTTCTTTGCCACCTTTATCGCGTTCTCGTCGAGCAGACGGTAGCTGGAAGGTTCTTTTATCTTCGAATCCAGCAGTTCGCCCTGTGCGGAAAGCTTAAGGCTTAATTTCAACGACCCCTGGAAACCGGCTTCTTTAGCCGCAGCAGGATAAGTCAGATTCTCCAAAATCTTCCTCTGGATAATCCTGGCATACCTGACAACGGGATCCTTAATCTGGTCTTCACTGATCTCCAAGGCTCCGGAAATTGACGGTTTAACTTCTTTCTCCGGAATCTTGCGCTCGATAATACGCGGAGTCAAAGTAATGAATAATTCCGTATCATCGGCTTTGGCAAGGTCCGAATTCCATCCCTCGGAG
Organism: uncultured Planctomycetales bacterium; assembly: GCA_964572435.1. Taxonomy (GTDB): domain Bacteria; phylum Omnitrophota; class Gorgyraeia; order Gygaellales; family Profunditerraquicolaceae; genus UBA6249. The sequence goes on from CAZNGC010000014.1 coordinate 14,606, forward strand.
GAGGTCTTTTGCCTGAAGAATAAACCTAGAACCGGCACGTCGGAAAGCCAGGGAACCCTCTTTAGCTCCTCCGTGCTCTTTTTCTTGATCAACCCCCCGAGGGCCATGGTCTGGCCGTCATCAAGGAAAAGCTCGGTCGTCGCTGTACGTTTTGTCATTTTATATGCAAGAGCGTAAGTAGTGCTTACCACGTCGCCAAGCTCGCTGACCGTAACATCAAGATTAAGATGTACGCGCCCGGAGTCCTCCAATGCAGGCCTTACGTTCAATATTATCCCGTATTCTTTGTATTCAACAGATCCTCCGGTAGTCGCCCCTACGGAAGAAGAACCGCTTGTGCCGGGAGTAACCGAGCCGCTTAAAACCGGCACTTCCCCGCCGACAACAAGCTTAGCCTCCTTACCGCTCTGGCAGGAAACCCTTGGCCGGGAAAGGATACGCGCCTTGCCATCTTTGATTAAAGCGTCCAATTTCAAAGTAAAGGCGTCCCTGGTTACGTTGACGACGTGGAACAATTTCCCCCAGGTTGTACCGGCCTCGGAAATCCCCGGAGACCCCACTTCGGTCAAATTCAACGAGCTTGGCCAGGTAAACCCAAGGGTGTCCTGGGAACCCCTGTTCAACTCAATTACCTGCACGTCAATCTCGATAACCGTCTCTTCTTCTTTTACCACGATCAAATCGATAGTTTTATCTTTGAGCGGACCTAGCGCGGTAACAATCCGCTCTCTGTCTGCCGCGCGCTTTACCGTACCCAAAAGCACGACTTTTCCCTCTTCATCCTCGGCGCTGGTGCGCACATCAGGCAGATTCAATTTACTCAGCATATTATCTATGCGGCGTTTAAGCTCGACGGTATTCTCCGCAAATACCATCAGGCGGTAAGCCTGCTCGCCAAAATTATCCCAGATTATCAAGTTGGTACTGCCTGGCGCTTTCGGGACAATCGTAAGTTCACTTTTACCGATATTGGTCACGTCGGCTATTGAGGGATTCCCAACTGCCACGCGTTTCGGAGAACTTACCGAAATGATTTTAGGCTGGCCCATATAAATCCTTACTTCCTCCTCGAGATCATCCGCAACATATCCTTTAAAAGGCAAAAGGGTTATAAAAGCGAAAGTAAATATCAGGCCCAGGAATAACTTTCTCATTTTTCTCCTTTTATTGTTGAATAAAGCTCCTTATCATTATCTTACTTGGGAAGAGCAACCTTTTCCTTGTTCATTCCGCGGAGCACTTCCACATATTCGGTAGTATCGACGATCTCCGGGGCTTGCTTCTTATCTTCGATCTTCTCTGCCGGTTTCTGTTGAGGCATTATATATTGGAAAAGCGTATCCCAACTGGCCGGGACGACCGGCTCGACATTCGCATCCGCGGGAGAACGCAGGGTCAGGCGCATTTTACCCTGCTCCTGGACAAAGGCGATAAGATTGGCTTCTTGAGGAGCTAAGGCTAAGGTAATCAATCCACCGCCGCCAGAGGAAGAAGAATCTTTATCCGTATAGCGGCTTCCTGCCCCCGAAAAGCCGGTATTCTGTCCTACGGCTAAAACCAAAACATTCTGGAATAAAGGAACCACGGCTATCTGGCTGGACACCTGGCCGTCCGCTCCCTGCACAGGAACCTGCAAAGTAGCAATCACATCTACGTAATCACCCGGCCTAACCATCCCCGACACCGAAGCGATACTATCCACCGAAATGGAAATAGCCCTTTTGCCCGCGGGAGTATTCCCTGCCAGGCCGCCGCTGGAGCTTTCCCTGCGGGCCTTGGAAAGTTTTGAAAGAGTTATCTGCTCCCCCTTGGAAATCGGGGCCAGAGTTATCATGCCTAATACCCTGTCTACGGATGTAACGGCCTGCGGCTGAATAAACTGATTTGGGACTATCGAGCTGTCGATCATATTCGATTCAATGACCGAGCCGCTGGAAATATCCTGTTTCGCCACCAAGACTACGGTTTGATTAGCCTGAATCTTGGCAAGCGATTTCTTGGCCTGGGCCTGGGCCTCCTGCTTCTGCTGGTCCAGGTACATCTTGGTCATCAGGATCGCCACTACGCCCAAGACTATTCCGCTTATCAAAATAAGCTTCTGTTTTTCGATGGCCATTATTTTATCTCTCCTTCGTAAATATCTATCTTCGCGTCGCGGGAAAGTTTTCCGATCATCTCTTCAATAGCCTGCTGCTGTTTCAGGAAGGTAAGCCCTTTCTTGATATCATCCCACATTTCGGATAAAGGCTTTTGCTTGCCCCCTCTTTTTCCCTCTAGCTTGATTATACAGTAACCATCCGGAGTCTTGAATATACTGCTTATCTTCCCAACCTCCAGGGTATCGGCAAAAGCTACCGAATCGAACTGCGGGGACTTGTCCCCCAGCTTGACAAACCCCAAATCCCCTCCATCTTTGGCGCTGGCTGACTTTGAATTAGCCCTGGCCAGGGTGGCAAAATCCCCCCCTTGCAGAAGCTGGATCAGGACATCCCTCGCATCCTGCTCGCCGGAACAGACTATTTCCCTGATCTGGCGCTCCTCCGGTTCTTTCAACTGATCTTTGTAAGTATTGTAATAATCTTCTATTTCTATTGAAGAAACGTCCACTATTTGCGAAACCTGTTTTATC
>CAZNGC010000015.1:0-17176 GCA_964572435.1 uncultured Planctomycetales bacterium
AAAGTATCTCCTCGGCGCGGTGATCGAATTTAAACCTCCCCATGTTAACATCTTTAAGGATGGAATTCAGGCCGCGCACGATCTTGACGCTATCCCTGGAAGGGATAATCTTTTGCTTGGCCAGCATCTTGGCGTGAGCGATGCTGCCAAGGATATCGTACTTGGCCAGACGCTGGTCGAAAGTTATGGATGATGTGAATTTATCGGTCAAAGAATTTGTTTTCTTCCCGAATCTTGTTCCCCAAAGCTTCTTAGCCATAAACCCTGCTCCTTTTCAGGGACGGTTCTCAAAACAAAGCTAAACTGTCCCCTGCCCAGGGGACAGTTTTCCTTTGAGTTGAGAACCGTCCCTGCCTTATCTTTTATACGGCATGCCCCAAAGCCTAATAAAACCCTCTGCCAGTTTCTGGTCGAATTTATCCTCTTTTCCATAAGTGCTTAATTCTTTCCTGTAAAGCGAATTCGAGGATTTTCTTCCGACAGCCACGCATGTCCCTTTGGACAACCTTAACCTTACGGTACCGCTTACATATTTTTGAGTTTTCTCCACAAAACCATCCAGGGCATCTTTCAGCGCCGAAAACCATAACCCGTAATAAACCAACTCCGCGTATTTCAAACTGACCACATCTTTAAAATGCGACAGTTCCCGGTCAAGCACAAGCGCCTCCAGCTCCTTATGCGCGGTATGCAAGATAGTGCCCGCTGGAGCCTCGTAAATCTCCCGCGACTTAATCCCCACCAGCCTGTTCTCCACCATATCGCTCCTGCCTACCCCGTATTGACCGCCGACTTCATTCAGGTGCGTAATCAGTTCTTTTAATTTCATAGACTTGCCATCGACCTTGACAGGAATGCCTTTGACGAAAGAAACCTCGACATACCTGGGATAAGTTGAGGCGTGGGTCGAACCTTTGGTAATCATATAAGCGTCCTCCGGAGGCTCCTGCTCGAGGTTTTCCAGTATTCCCGCCTCGATGCTGATCCCCCAGATGTTCCGGTCGATACTGTACGGTTTCTTCTTGGTCACGTCGATAGGAATCCCGTATTTCAACGCGTAATCAATCTCCTCTTCGCGGGATTTAAATTCCCACTCGCGCACAGGCGCGATAATCTCCAGTTTAGGATCGAGTATCCCCACGGCAACCTCCAGCCTTACCTGGTCGTTCCCTTTACCGGTGCAACCGTGGGCGACCGCTCCGGCTTTTTCCTTGTGAGCGATCTGCACCAGGTACTTGGCGATCAGAGGCCTGCCTAAGGCGGTCGCCAAAAGGTATTTGCCTTCGTAAACAGCATTGGCCTTTAATGCCGGGATGATAAAATCCTTAATAAATTCTTCCTGCAGGTCCCGGATATAAACCTTGGATGCGCCGGCGGCCAAAGCCCTGGCCTCAATCGCCTCGAAGCTCTCACCCTGGCCCAGCCCCTGGCCCAGGTCAGCGACAAAACAGATTACCTCATAACCTTTCTCCTTAAGCCATCTGACTATGCATGAAGTATCCAGGCCGCCCGAATACGCCAATACTACTTTCTTCATCATCTTCTCCTAATCTTGATTTAGTAAAAATTACCGCTTAATAATTTTATCAAAATTGCTTTTTGAACGTGCATCCTGTTCTCCGCCTGGTCGAAGACGACGGAGTTTTTGCTTTCCATCGCCTCGTCGGTTATCTCCTCGCCCCGGTGCGCCGGCAAACAATGCATGATCAACGCTGAAGGATCCGCAACGGATAGAAGCCTGGCGTTTACCTGGTAATCTTTGAAAATTACCTTTCTCTTGGCGATCTCCTCTTCCTGGCCCATACTCGCCCAGACATCGGTATAAACCACCTGCGCGCTTTCCACCGCCTTTAGCGGATCCCTACCGATAGAAATACGGCTGCCTGTTTCTTTTGCCGAAAACAAGGCGTCATCCACTACCTTCTTTTCCGGAAGATAGCCTTCAGGCGAAGCAACATTGATATGCATCCCGGTCTTGGCCGCGGCAAAAAGCAGGGAATTGCAGACATTGTTGCCATCGCCCACGTAAGCCATGGTAACCTTTTTCAAATCCTTGAGTTTTTCCTTGACCGTAAAAAGGTCTGCCAGCGCCTGGCAAGGATGAGAAAAATCCGACAAACCGTTGATTACCGGCACTCCCGCCGCTTCCGCCATATCCAGGCAATTCTTGTGCTCGAAAGTCCTTAAAACAATCCCGTCTACATAACGGGAAATCGTGCGCGCGACATCCGCGATGCTCTCCCTGACACCCAAATTGATCTCTTGCGGAGAAAGATACAGAGAGTTGCCGCCCAGATGGTACATACCCACTTCAAAAGAAACCCGCGTCCTATTCGACGGTTTCTGAAAGATCAAGGCCAGGGTCTTACCGGAAAGCGACTTACTGAATTTTCTCCTGTTCTTTTTAAGCTCTCCGCTTAATTTAAATATCTCCTGTATGTCCGTTAAAGACAGGTCCGCGATGGAAATCAGGTCTTTCTTCATTATATGCACTCCTTGACCGCCGCATATAGTATCTTCGCGGCTTTGTCGATCTCGCCCCTGGTAATATTCAAGGCAGGCATCAGCCTGAGCACTTTATCATGCGTGCAGTTGATTAGCAGCCCTTTTTCGATGCACGCCTGGACAATCTGGTTCCCGTCGATATCCAGTTCCACGCCCTGCATCAGTCCTATGCCCCGCACATCCTTGATCACTGAATAGATGCTCTTCAATTCAACCAGCTTCTTCGCCAAATACTCTCCCGTCAGCCGGCAGTTATCCAGCATTTTCTCGCTCTGTATCGCCTTAAACACCCCCAGAGCGGCCTTACAGATTACCGGTCCGCCGCCAAAAGTTGAGGCGTGCACCCCGGGAGCGAATATATTGGCTATCTCTTTCTTGGCGATTATCGCCCCTATAGGCATACCGCCGCCCAAGGCCTTGGCCAGGGTCATCACATCCGGAACAATCCCGTAATGCTGGTAACAAAACATTTTACCAGTCCTGCCGAGGCCCGTCTGCACCTCATCGACAATAAGCAGCATGTTCTTTTCGTCACAAACTTTCCTGACCTCCTTGACAAAATCTTTATCCGCGATATTGACCCCGCCCTCTCCCTGGACAAGTTCGAGCAAAACGGCTACGGTTTTGTCGTTAACCGCCTGTTTGAATGCCGCGGTATCGTTGAACTTGACCTGTTTGAACCCCTCCGGCATCGGGCAAAAACCATCCTGGTATTTTTTCTGCCCGGTAGCCGCCAGGGTAGCCAGCGTCCTGCCGTGAAAAGCATTCTCAAACGTGATTATCTCGTATCTGTCTGAAGAAGCCCCGAATCTCCTGGCCAGCTTGATCGCTCCCTCGTTGGCCTCGGCCCCGGAGTTGGCGAAGAAAACCTTGCCCGGGAAACTCCAATAGACCATCTCCTTTGCCAGCTTTGCCTGGAAAGGATGGTAATAATTATTCGGCACAAATATCAGCTTGCCCACCTGATCGCGGATACCCTGCATGACTTTCGGATGGCAATGACCTAAACTGCCAACACCCCAGCCCGGGAAAAAATCAAGGTACTCTTTACCGTTGATATCCCAGAGGCGGGAACCTTTCCCTTTGACAAAGATCAAGGGCACCTTCTTATAGGTGGGCATTATATTCTCTTTATACGCTTCGAATATTTCTTCCTGTTTCATTTTATTATCTCGGTACCGATACCCTTATCCGTAAATATTTCCAGGAGTAGTCCGTGCGGCGTACGCGCGTCGATGATATGGGTCTTCTTGACTCCTCCATTGATCGCTGCCACACAGGCGTCCACCTTGGGAATCATCCCCTGCTGGATAACCTTACTCTCGATCAACCCCTTTACCTCATCGACCCTTAAGGTGGAAATGAACGAATTTTTGTCATCGGCATTGCGCATGATCCCTTTGACGTTAGTCATCAGCACGAATTTCTCCGCGCAGAGGCTCCCAGCTATGCTGGCGGCCGCTTCGTCGGCGTTAACATTATAGGTCTTCTTGTCCTTCCCCCGGCCCATCGGCAATACGACAACTATCCTGTCCTTCTTCAATTCCTCATGGAGCAGATCGGTATTCACCCCTTTGATGTTTCCAACAAGCCCTATATCAATCTTCGCCTTCTTCTTCTCGGCCTGGATTAAGTCATCGTTCTTCCCGTTTAAGCCCACAGCCCTTCCCCCAAGGTCGTTGATTTCTTTAACGATCATCTCATTCAACACCTGCAGTTCCTCTTCGACTACCTTAAGGGTTTCTTCATCGGTCACCCGCATCCCCTCGACGAATTCCGTCTTCTTGCCCGAGGCGCGCATGCGCTCGCTGATATTCGGACCGCCGCCGTGGACAAGAATAGTACGCAAGCCCATGAAATTCAGGAAGACGATATCTTCCAGTACCCCGTTACGGATCTTTGCCTCGCTCATGATGCTCCCGCCGTATTTTATCACGATGACCTTTTTATGGAATTTCTTTATGTAAGGTAACGCTTCGATCAAAACATCCGCTTTTCTGATTGCCTCTTCCATTCTTCCTTTCCTGTGTACGAACACAATACCGGAACAATATCTGCCAGCACCGGGTATCTAGTTATACTCCGCGTTTATCTTGATATATCCCGGAGTAAGATCGGACGTATAAACAGTCGCGCGGGCATTGCCGCTTGACAAATCAACTTTCAGATTTACATGTTTCCCTTTAAGAGAACCCAATTTTATCTTCAACTGGCATTCTTTGACATTTAAACCGCTCGCTCCGACAGCCGCGGCCACCCTGCCGAAATTCGGATTTTCTCCGAATACCGCTGTCTTGAAAAGTGCCGAGTTGGCTATGCTCAAGGCAGCCTTCCTAGCCTGGCCGGGATCTTTCGCCCCGCAAACGTCTATCTGGATAAATTTTGTCGCTCCTTCCGCGTCCTTAACCACCATCTTTGCCAAATCCAGGCATACCGAATCCAGCGCCCTGGAAAAATCCTTGAGGCCCTTGCCGGAAACAATAACCTTATTTCCCGCCGCCCCGTTTGCCATAACCAGGACCGTATCATTGGTGCTCATGCACCCGTCAACCGAAATGCAATTGAACGATTTGTCCACGGCGGCGGAAAGAGCCTTATCCAGCGCCTTTTTGGCGATACCAGCATCTGTCATGATAAAACAAAGCATAGTTGCCATATCCGGTGCGATCATACCGGCGCCTTTGGCTATGCCGCAGATCCTGACCGTCCTGGCCCCAACCCTGAAACTTATACTGATCTCCTTGGAGAATGTGTCCGTGGTCATCATCGCCGTTTCGGCCTTATGGATACCGCCAGATGAAAGCCCGGCAACCAGTTTAGGGATCCCTTTCTTAATCTTAGTTACATCCAGCCTTTTGCCGATAATCCCCGTGGAATTCACCAACACGCTGCTTTTAGGAACTTTTAACTCGCTGGCGGCGCAGGAAGCGGTCTCTTCCGCGTCCCTTATCCCGGCCTCTCCGGTGAAACAGTTGGCGTTACCGCTGTTTATCAGCACTGCCCGGATCGTTTTGGAGATCTTAAGATGCCTCTTGGAGACCACCAAAGGAGCGGCAATTATGCTGTTGGTGGTAAATTTAGCGCTGGCAAGCGCCGGGGCCTCTGAATAAATCAGGGCCAGGTCTGCTTTCTTCGACTTCTTTAACCCGCAGGAAATGCCGTTTGCCTTGAAACCCGATGGCGCGATGGCTTTCAGCGTTTTATTCATAGCAGTCCGGCAGTCTCCGGGAAATTGCACATAATATTCATATTCTGCACAGCCTGGGCCGATGCGCCTTTGAGCAAATTGTCTATCGCGCTGATAGCGATAATCGTTTGTCCGAAATCCTTGACTCCGATATCGCAAAAGTTCGTTTCCACCACGTCTTTCAACCTCGGGAAATCCCCCTCTCCTTTGATCCGGACAAAAGGCTCTTTCTTGTAGAACTTGTTGAACAGGTCCTGCACGCCTTTTGCCTTCATCCCGGAGCCGGCTGGCTTCTTTAGGTAAATAGTCGATAATATGCCGCGCTCGATTGGAAGCAGGTGCGGGACGAATACAACATCCAGTTTCTTTCCGCAGAATTTCGAAAGTACCTGGTTTATCTCCGGGGCATGCTGGTGAGAGTTTACCTTGTAAGCCCTGAAATCTCCATCTATCTCCGAAAAAAGAAACTCCCTCTCCAGTTTTTTGCCCGCTCCACTTACCCCGGATTTAGAATCAACGATTATGGAATCCGGCTCCGCCAGGTTCACCGACAATAACGGCGCCAGAGCCAGGATCACCGAAGTAGGGTAGCAACCGGGGTTAGCCACAAGCCTGGCAGTCTTGATCTTCGCCCGGTAAAGTTCAGGCAATCCGTAAACAGCCGATTTTAAATGCTCTTTGTCCTTATGCTCTGTTTTATAATACTTTTCATAAACCGATGGATTGGCAAATCTGTAATCGGCGCTTAAATCGATCACCTTCTTGCCCATCTCCAGAAGCTTCGGCACAAATTCCATGGATACGGTATGCGGGAGAGCGAGAAAAACCAGGTCGCAATCTTTTTTTATCTCATCCCAATCCGGTTTCTTGCAAATTAAATCCAGGCGGTTCTTAAGCTTCGGAAAAACATCGGATATCACCTGCTCCCCGTGCCCGCTCCGGCCGGAATTGAACAAGCGGGCGATCCTGACGTCAGGATGGTTAAGCAAGAGCTCGACAAGTACTTCCCCGGTATGCCCGGTCGCCCCGATTATCCCCACATTAATTAACATAATTCTTCTCCTCTGCCGCGCCAGGTTACGCCAGCAAACCATCTAATCTACAATGAAGCCATAATAGAATAAAAAGCTTTCTCCGTCAAGGATTTTCTCGTCGGAAACAAAAAATCCCGCTTTCCAGCGGGACCCTTTGTTTTTTATTTCCAAGATATTCGCTACTATATACTAGATGCTTATTTTCTACCTCTTAGTCCACTGGAAGCGCTTGCGCGCGCCCTTCAAACCATACTTTTTACGCTCCTTCATTCGCGGGTCGCGCGTGAGGTATCCGTTCTTACGAAAAATATCCTTCAAGCTGGAATCCGCGTTCAACAGTGCCCTGGCTATACCTAAACGCAACGCCCCGGCCTGTCCGGTAAGCCCGCCACCGCTAAGCCTGGCCGCAACATTGAATTTAGCGGACGTATCGGTAATCGTCAAAGGCTGTTTGGCGATAATCCTGTCGGTCTCGCGCAAGAAATATTTTTCAAAAGGCTTGCCGTTAATGGTAATCTGGCCGTCTCCCGGCTGTATACGCACCCTGGCCGTCGACTCCTTGCGCCTGCCTAATGCGGCATATTTAATCGCTTCGCTCATTTATCTTTAAACCTCCAAGACGACCGGTTTCACCCCGGTCAATTTATGCTTATCGTCGGCGTAAATCTTCAGCTTCTTGATCATATCCCTCCCCAGCGGGGTGATGGGAAGCATCCTCTGCACAGCCAGGCGCATAACCGTGACCGGCCGTTTGGCTAAAAGTTTCTCCAGGACAATTTCCTTCTGCCCACCGGGATAACCGGAATACCGGCTGTAAACTTTTTGTTTCAGCTTGCGCCCGGTAACCCTGATCTGGCTGGCGTTAATCACGATTACGCCGTCACCTGTATCCAGATGAGGAGTATAGATCGGTTTGTGCTTGCCTCTTAAGACAGAAGCTACCTTTGCCGCCACCCTTCCGAGAATCTTGCCTTTGGCGTCAACGATATACCACTTTCTCTTTATATCTTCTTTCTTTGCTGTATATGTCTTTTCCATAGAAAAAATAGTTTATCAGAATAATAAACAAAGTCAATATTTTTTTCAACTTTTTAGGAAAATCTTTTTTAATCTGCTTATTAGAAAGACGCAAAGCGCTGCCGAGAACAGTAAAATCACCTGCCGGAAAGGCACGCTTGAGCGGGCTATCTTCGCCTTAAAAGGCGTGGAATTGTTCCTGTAAACGACAAACAACCTGGTCTCTCCTATCCTCTGCAAGCCGTACTTGCCGGTTATGAGATTCAGCGATAAAGGGTCCATATCCTTGGTCAATACGATTATGTTCGAAGTCGCCAGCGGATCGAACTCCAAGGAAGGAGCTATCTCCGGGAAAAGCGCGTTGGCGGTTGCCCTTCCGGAGAGCACACCCAAAGACAAAGCGAAATAATCCATATTGCAATAGACCACATCCCTGTTTTCGGAATTCTTCCTTATAAGGCTTGCGGCCCTGAAATAATCGCCAGGTCTCCACATCGTGACATTTTTATGCGGCATGCCCTCCTTTTTTAGAGGCAGAAACGGCAAGGCATACAGCAACGCGAAGGCAGCCGCAAAGAATGCCACCCCGCGGAAAAACCCCGGGTTCAAGCGTTCCCATACACCGGAAAGAGCAAGTGCGGAAAGCATAATTACGGGCAAATAGCCTTCCCCCTGGAAAAAACGGTGTGGATAAATAAGGAAAATCGCGCTGGCGAGAAAAAGGCAAACAAACAGATAATTTTTTCCTTTTGCCTTCAAGGCGAATAATATCCCCCCGGAAAGCAGGATATAATCGAAAATCTTTATTTGATAAGGCATCCTCTGCCTTGAACGCGCCCACAAAGGCAACAACCTATCGACGGCAGAGAAGTACTTTATAAAAACAGGAAGAGCGAGTATCAATGCAAAAGATAAAGACAGGCAAATATTCTTCAAGTGCCTCCTGTCGAAAATAAGATACAGCAAGAGCGCCAGCGCGATAAACAAGGATACCCCTGCGTGCGTATAAAAACAAAGAGCGAGAAAAACTACCGGGTGGATAAGCCTGCCTTTAAATATCCCGTCAAAAGCCGATATCCCGAAAATGAGGGCTATGGTAGAAGGTATGTGATCGGACAGGAAAATGCAGTAATCAAAAGAGGAAACAAATACAAAAAGGATAAAAAAAGCGCTTATCCTGCCGTAGTTATCCCGGACAAACCTCCACAATACCACCAGGAATACGATCGGCGTAACGGTTTCAAAAAACTTGGCAAGGATTACCGGATTGATCCCAAGTTTTATCAAAAAAGCAAGCAGCATCTGGAAAAACGGCGGGTAAACATTCATTCTGCCGAACGGGGCGTACTCCCAGAAGTCCCATCCCGAATATCCCCCGGCCTGGATAAAACCCCACGCTGAATGCAAGTGATATAAAATGTCCGTTTGCCTGGGCGAAGTAATCCAGCGGGGGATCTGAAGCATGGAAAGGCTCAATAAGGCAAACTTGGAAAACAGGTCCCAAATATCCGTAGTGCGGACATGATCCTTCATTTAGTATTTTACCCTAACCAGGCACAAACCTTTAGCGGGCAGCGCCGGTCCGGCAAGCCTGCGGTCGCATGATTCCAGGATCTTTTTCATGCTTCCGGCGGGGAACTTCCCCCTGCCTATTTCCAGCAGGGTCCCGGCGATATTCCTGACCATATTGTACAGAAAACTGTCAGCCTCTATATCTATGCGCACCAAGTCATTGTCCCGGGAAATATTGATTCTCTTAATGTTACGTACCGGGTTCCTGTACCTTGCCTCAACCGCCTGGAATGACTTGAAATTATGCCTGCCCAGCAGGGCTTTTGCCTCTCGGCGCATCAAAGCGATATCCAGCCGATGATGAAAGAAATAGACCCTGGAAGCCAATAATGGAGATGAATATTTACGGTTGAGGATGGAATAACGGTAGAGCTTGGACTTGGCGCAAAACCTGCTGTTGAACTCCGGGCTCACCCTGCTTACCCGGGTTACTTTTATATCCTCCGGCAACAGGCAATTCAGGGCCCAGCGCATCCTTACCGGGGCCATAGTTGAAGAACTCTTGAAATTGGCAACCTGAGAGAGGGCGTGAACGCCGGAATCGGTGCGCCCGGCGACGATCAACCTGATATCTTCCTGGAGGACTTTCTTTAATACTTGTTCCAGGACATATTGAATCGTGTTCCTTGGCCGGTAGCCGCCCTTGGCCTTTGTCCTGTTCTGCACCTGCCAGCCATGATAACGCGTGCCGTCGTATTCTATTTCGAGCTTGAAATTAGGCATTCGGCAATCTGCACGGCGTTGGACGCTGCGCCTTTACGCAGGTTATCAGCCACAACCCACAACCACAAACCTTTCTTATTGAATGCGTCAAGCCGTATGCGGCCGACAAACGTCTCATCCCTTCCCTCGACATCTTTAGGCATTGGATAAAGGTTATCCTTCGGCTCATCAATTACGACTACACCGGGGGATCTGGCCAGTATATCCCTGGCACTGGCTGGGTCGATAGCTTTCTCTGCCTCGATATAAATCGATTCGGAATGCCCTGTCCTTACCGGAACGCGCACGGTAGTCGCAGAGATTTTTATCTTCGGAGCGTGCATGATCTTATGCGTCTCATTAACCAACTTCCATTCTTCGTTGGTATAATCACCGTCAGTAAAACTGCCGATATGCGGAAAACAATTATAAGCCAGTTGCTGCGGCATAGACCTATTCACTCCTTCTGCCTGAACGCTGTCAAACCCCCCCTGGGCGATCATGGAGTTTTCGTTATTCAACTGCTCGACTGCCGACTTTCCCGCCCCGCTGGAAGCCTGCAAGGTAGTAACAATGACTTTCCTGATACGGTATTTCTTATGTAAAGGGTTAAGCGCCACGACCATTTGAATAGTCGAACAATTAGGGTTGGCGATTATCCCTTTATGTTTTTTGATATCCCCGGGGTTGACCTCCGGGACCACCAGGGGCACTTTCGGGTCCATGCGGAAATCCGCTCCGTTATCGATTACAACCGCCCCCCTTTTTACCGCCTCCGGGGCATAGGTTACCGCCGCGCCTTTTTCACCTTCGGTGCCCGCGAACAAGGCGATATCTATCCCGCAAAAGCCATCCGCACTGACCGGCTCAACCGAATAAACCTGTCCATCGACCTGTATATCCCTGGCGGAACGGGCGAATACCTTCAGTTTATTTACCGGGAAATCGCGCTGTTTTAAAACCCGCAGCATCTCAACCCCGACTACCCCGGCCCCGATAACGGCAACATTGTATTTTTTCATCGGTTCATCCCTTCAAGTTCTTAACTACCAGCTCACCAACCTGAGTAGTGGAATAACCCATCTTCCCGGCGGCCAAGGATCTCAGCTTCTTCCTCGCCACCGTAATTACCGCCTCCTCGATCGACCGGGCGGCTTTTGTCTCGCCTAAGTTCTCAAGCATCATCGAACCGGCGCAAATTGCGGCTAGAGGATTGATCACGTTTTTGCCCGTATATTTCGGAGCGCTACCGCCAATAGGCTCAAACATGGAAACCCCCTGCGGATTGATATTACCGCCCGCGGCTATTCCCATACCGCCCTGAATCATCGCCCCTAAATCGGTTATAATATCGCCAAAAAGGTTATCGGTAACAATCACATCGAACCATTCCGGATTCTTCACGAACCACATAGTCGTCGCGTCGACATGCGCATAATCCGTGCTGATATCGGGATAATCATTGGCCACCTCGTTAAAAACCCTCTGCCAAAGGTCCCAGGCATAAGTGAGAACGTTTGTCTTCCCGCAGAGCGTGAGCTTTTTCTTTTTATTACGCTTGCGAGAACATTCAAAGGCATAACGAATACAACGTTCCACCCCTTTACGGGTATTATAGGAAATCTGGATAGCCACCTCATCCTTTGTGCCCTTATCCTTAAATTCACCCATTCCCTTATACAACCCTTCGGAATTCTCGCGCACAACCACAAAATCAATGTCCTCCGGTTTCTTGTCTTTAAGGGGACAATAAGCGGAGTTATATAGTTTTACCGGACGCAAATTGATATATTGGTCCAGGCTGAACCTAAGTTTAAGCAGCACCCCTGTCTCGATAATCCCGGGTTTGACTTGCGGGTCTCCCACCGCGCCCAGGTATATCGCGTTGTACTTTTTCAACTCCTCGATATCGCTGTCATCAACAAGCTTTCCGGTTTGCAGGTATCTCTGCCCGCTGAAATCGAAGAATTTTGTCTCGTATTTGAAACCGAACTTCTTACCGGCATGCTCCAGGACTTTTAGTCCCTCATTGATTACCTCTGGGCCGGTTCCGTCACCGGGGATCACCGCTATTTTATACATTGGGCACCTCTTTATCTTGTCTGCTTTTTAATATAATTTATCAGTCCGCCGCAGGCTACGATCTGCTGAAGAAATTCGGGAAATGCCTGCGTCTTAAACTGCTTATTCTGGGTTATATCGTTAATCAGACCCGTAGATAAATCAATCTCCACGATGTCGCCGTCGTTGATACTGTCCACGTCGGCAGACTCCAGAAAAGGCAAGCCGATATTTATCGCGTTCCTGAAAAAGATAGCGGCAAAACTCCTGGCGATTACCGCGGATACCCCGGCGCCCTTGATCGCCAAAGGCGCGTGTTCCCTGCTTGAGCCGCATCCGAAGTTATTTCCGGCAATGATTATGTCCCCTGGGCTGACTTTCTTGGCAAACCCCGGGTTTATCGTTTCCATACAATGACTTCCCAATTCCTTGGCGTCCGTAGAAACCAGGTATTTGGCGGCAATGATATCGTCGGTATTGATATCGTCGCTGAATTTATGTACCTTACCCTTGATAATCACAACAATCTCCTTGCCAGGGACGGTTCTTGAAACAAAGGAAAAGTGTCCCTTTTTTAGGGGACAGTTCTGCTTTGAGTTGAGAACCGTCCCTGATTATATTCTTGCCGGATGGGTGATCTTTCCGGTTATCGCGCTTGCTGCTGCTACCGCCGGATTAGAAAGGTAAACAAATGACTTTGGGCTGCCCATCCTGCCCAGAAAATTCCTATTGGTCGTGGCAATCGCTGTTTCTCCGTCAGTCAAAATCCCCATATGCCCGCCCAGGCACGGACCGCAAGTAGGAGTAGAGAATACCCCTCCGGCCCTAACGAATACCTCGGCCAAGCCTTCCTTAACAGCCTGTAAGTAAATCTTCTGGGTGGCCGGAAATATGATCAATTTTACACCCTTGGCCGCTTTTCTGCCCTTAAGCAAGGAAGCGGCAATACGCAGGTCCGTAATCCTGCCGTTGGTACAGGAACCGATTACCGCCTGATCAATCTTCACGTCTTTAAGCTCATCTACAGATTTGGTATTGCTGGGCAAATGCGGGCAAGCTACCTGCGGCTCTAAACCGGTAACGTCCCATTCGTAAATCTTTTCATAAACCGCATCGGGATCCGAATGGTAGAACCTGGGTTTACGCTCGAAGCCGGAAACATATTTCTTGGTAACCCCATCCGGCTCGATCAACCCGGCCCGGGCGCCGGCCTCGATAGCCATATTGCTCATCGAAAATCTATCATCCATCCCAAGCCCGCGAATAACCGGCCCGGAAAATTCCATCACTTTATACAATGCTCCGTCCACACCGATCTTACCTATGGTATAAAGAATAAGGTCCTTGCCCCCCACCCATTTGTTAAGTTTACCTTTATATACGAACTTGACCGACGCGGGGACCTTCAACCAGCATTTACCGTCAATATATGCGCGGGCCAGGTCGGTAGAACCCATGCCCGTGGCATAAGCCCCCAAGGCACCATACGTACATGTATGCGAATCAGCACCCACAACCAGATCTCCCGGGAGGACAATCCCTTGCTCCGGGAGCAAAGCATGCTCTATACCCATGCACCCGACTTCAAAATAATTCTTTATGCCCTGCTCCTTGGCGAAATTCGCCAGGACCTTGCATTGATTGGCGCTTTTCAAGTCTTTGGCCGGGGCAAAATGATCGGGTACCAAGACAATCTTGTCCTTATCGAATACCTGCTTGAACCCGGACTTCTTGAATTCGCCAATAGCCAGGGGCGCGGTGATATCATTAGCCAAGGCGACATCCACTTCGGCTTCGATAAATTCACCCGGCCTGATCGTTTTCTGAGCCGAGTGCTCTAAAAGAATTTTTTCCGCTATTGTATAGCCCATATTTAAAATAGGGACGGTTCTTGAAACAAAGGAAAAGTGTCCCTTTTTTAGGGGACAGTTCTGCTTTGAGTTGAGAACCGTCCCTGGTTATTTCTTGAATTTCCTTACGACGAGAGAAGCATTGTGCCCGCCGAACCCAAGGGAATTAGACATGCAGATCTCTACGTTGGTTTTGCGCGCTGTATTAGGCACGTAATCCAGATCGCAATCCGGATCGGGATTTTCGTAGTTGATTGTGGGGGGAACAGCTCCGTCTCTGATCGCCAAACAACAGGCCAGAAATTCAACGCCGCCTGCCGCGCCCAAAAGATGACCGGTTACGGATTTAGTAGATGACACCATCACCTTCCTGGCGTGATTTCCAAAAGCCTTTTTCATCGACAAGGTTTCGATCTTGTCGTTTAATTTAGTAGAAGTCCCGTGCGCATTGATATAAGTCATTTCTTCCGGGTTTATCCCCGCGTCTTTCAATGCCATGGTCATCGCCTGGGCAGCCCCTGCGCCATCCGGATCAGGCGCGGTTATATGGTAAGCGTCGCAGCTTGAGCCGAAACCGGTAATCTCGGCGATAATATCGGCATTCCTCTTTTGCGCGTGCTCCAGGGTCTCTAAAACAACCAGGCCGCATCCCTCGGCCATTATAAAACCGTCCCTCTCGCGGTCAAACGGGCGGCTTGCCTTAAGAGGGTTATCGTTTCTGGTAGAAAGCGCTCTCAAGGCGCAAAAACCTCCGACCGCGGTAGGCACTATGCAGCTTTCCGTTCCTCCGGTAAGCATAATATCGGCATCCCCGTAAAGGATCGTCCTGTACGCCTCACCGATAGCATGCGAACCTGAAGCGCAAGCCGTAGCCACGCAGGAATTAGGCCCTTTCAAGCCATGCAATATCGCCACCATACCGCTTGCTTCATTAACTATAAGCATGGGAATCAAAAACGGCGACAATCTCGAAGGCCCCTTGTTCAATAATACTTTGTGTTCCTCTTCAATCGTATAAAGGCTGCCGATACCCGAACCGATAATTACACCTATACGCGTCCTGTCTTCCTTATCCAAATCCAGGCCGCAGGATTCCATTGCCTGCTTTGCCGCGGCAATGGCGAATTGTACGAATTTAGCGGTCCTTTTGGTCTCCTTCGGAGAAATCCCGTAAAGAGAAGGGTCAAAATCCTTGACTTCGGCTGCAATACGCGAATCAAATCCCGCCGTATCAAAAGAAGTGTTCATCCCGACGCCGCTCCTGCCCTCTACCAGGGATTTCCAGAAAGCGGTGACGTCGTTTCCGACCGGAGATACCACTCCTAAGCCTGTAATCACTACTCTTTTTTTCATTAAATGAGCACTAAACTTATGGAGTACGAAGTACGGCATAAGTTTATGTGCGAATTTATCCCGCCGAATATGGCAAAATTATCGTAAAGAATTTTGACATAGGCTTGGGCGGGAGCTACCTTGTTAAAGAAATATATTGTTACTTAAAATTTACCCCGCCATAGCTAAATGCGGGGTAAATTATTTGATTTAAACTATAACGGTAATTATTTGGCGCTCTTTTCGTCGATATACTTGATGGCATCTCCGACAGTAGTGATCTTTTCAGCGTCCTCATCGGGAATCTCAATACCAAACTCTTCCTCCAAAGCCATAACCAATTCTACGGTATCAAGCGAATCCGCGCCTAAGTCATCGACAAATGACGCCTCAGGAGTCACCTCTTCCGGCTTTACGCCTAACTGTTCCGCTATGATTGACTTTACTTTTTCTTGTGATGCCATTCTTTTTCCTCCTTGTGTGGATACACGGCCGCTGGTTTATAAGGCGGCGTGTTCATATTTCTTCTATGACATGACCATCCCGCCGTCAACCGTAATCACCTGTCCGGTTATATAACTCGACTCTTCGGAAGCCAGGAACAGGCAGGCATTTGCCACATCCTGGGGAGTCCCCAGTTTAGCCAGAGGAATCGCTTCGAGCATCTTCTTCTTTATATCCTCAGGCAGTTTGGCGGTCATTTCTGTCTGGATGAATCCAGGGGCTATGGCATTAGCGCTGATATTACGGCTTGCTAATTCTTTAGCCACTGTCTTTGTAAGAGCGATTATCCCCGCTTTGGAAGCGGCATAATTTGCCTGGCCCGGATTACCTATCAACCCGATGATCGAAGCGATACTAATGATCCTGCCGCTTCTCTGTTTGACCATCGGCCTGGTTACCGCCTTGATGCAGTTAAATGTGCCTTTAAGGTTCACATTAATCACCGCATCCCAGTCGTTCTGGGACATTCTAAGCAAAAGATTGTCCTTGGTAATCCCAGCGTTGTTAACTAATATATCAACCTTTCCCATTTTGTCAAGAATTTTATTTATACCGTCTTCTACCTTCTCGTAATTGGTCACATCCATCTCCAGGGCAAGCGCTTTGCGGCCCAGGGCTTCTATCTCCGCAGCTGTTTTCTGGGCAACCTCAAGATTGACATCTGCTACCACTATATCCGCGCCCTCTCCGGCAAAGGTCATCGCAATCGACTGCCCGATCCCTCTTGCTCCTCCGGTAATCAACGCAACTTTACCCGTCAATCTCATCTTTTCCCCCCTTTTTTCTCTTATATTTACCTTATATATGCTATTGCCTGCCGGCAGGCCGCTATCCTGCCCCGTCTTCCATGAATGCTATCTACCGGCTGCCGATATCCCATCTATATCCGCGGCCTTCTCTACATTTACCACCTGCGCTCCGCTATCAATCTTACGCATCAGGCCTTTAAGCACCTTACCCGGGCCAAACTCGTAAAATTTAGTCACCCCCTGGGATAATATATAACGCATGGAATCTTCCCATCTAACCGGCCCCTTGATTTGATTAACCAGGTTCTCGACAATCTGGCTTGATTTATACTGCGGGTTCGCGGTATAGTTGCTGATTACCGGGACATCCGGGTCCGTAATGGAAACTCCGCCCAAGGCTTCCTTAAGCCCCAGCGAGGCCTCCTGCATCAGGGAAGAATGGAACCCTCCGCTGACCTCCAGCGGAATGACCCTCCTGGCCCCGGCCTGATTACATAATTCCATGGCCTTATCCACCGCCTCGGCCCTGCCGGTAAGCACGGTCTGTCCCGGGCAATTAAGATTAGCTATCTCTGCCCCGGATTGCGCGCAAATATCCTGAAGTTTATCGACAGCCAGTTCCAAAACAGCCGCCATTTTCCCCGGGTATTTCCTGGAAGCCTC
>CAZNGC010000016.1:0-4678 GCA_964572435.1 uncultured Planctomycetales bacterium
CCGTTTATCTGCTCCTGGCGGGTGCAGACAGTATTTACCTTTCTTTGAAGAACAGGGAAAACCTGCTCATCTTGCCGTTATTATATCTAATCATGCATTTTTCTTATGCCTCCGGAATGATTTCAGGGTTTTTGAGAAGTTTAAACCGGGCCGTCCCCGGAGAAGCTGCCGGGGACAGGCACCAGATAATTTATATAAAGAAACTATCTTGAAGTAATGGTGTCATTAGGCGGCCTTAAATGTTTATCTTCGGAATATCCCGGAGGCACTATTTGCTTTGGATTTGTGCCTAACTTGTTATATAATAATAAACAGCACTTTCTTAAGGCGTTATAAATCAAGGAGGCGGATGATGGGTAATGAATCTATCGCTAAACTGGTCGCGAATATAGAGAAAGTAATCGTTGGTAAGACAGAAGCGGTGAAAATGCTGGTTATCGGCCTGTTGACTAACGGCCACATACTGGTCGAGGATATCCCGGGAATGGGCAAGACAATGCTCGCCTTGACCCTGGCAAAATCCATAAGTGCGGATTTCAAAAGGATACAGGCTACCCCGGATTTGTTGCCTACGGATATTACCGGAGGTTTTGTCTATAGCCCGAAGACAGGAGAATTCGATTTTAAGAAGGGCCCGGTATTCACGCATATACTTCTGGTGGATGAAATCAACAGAACTACCCCGCGTACGCAATCCGCGCTCCTGGAATGCATGCAGGAGTATAAGGTTACCGTCGAAGGCCTGACCTATCCGTTGCCTGCGCCTTTTATGACTATCGCGACCCAAAACCCGATTGAATACCAGGGCACTTATTCTCTGCCCGAGGCCCAGGTGGACAGGTTTTTGATGAAGATCAACATTGGTTACCCTTCCCTGGCGGAGGAGATAAAAGTAATTTCCGAGCAGAAGATTAAGCATCCAGTAGAAAGCGTTATGCCTGTGATGACTATTGATGATGTGGTAAAACTCCAGGAACAGGTGAAAAGGATCCAGGTTTCTTCCGAGGTCCTGGAATACATAGTAAAGTTAGTGTCCTCAACCCGCAAATCCGAAGGTGTCAAGCAGGGGGCGAGCCCGCGCGCCTCGATCGCGATCATGAAGGCAAGCTGTGCCTGGGCATTTATGGAAGGCAGGGATTATGTTATTCCGGATGACGTGATTAAATTGCTCCCGCGCGTCCTGAAGCACAGGATCGTATTGCATCCGAAGGCGGTAATCTCCGGGTTAACGCCGGATTTAGTCGTTGACGGTATATTGAAACAAGTCCCGATTTCCTGACATAAGCATGTATAAGAAATTCCTGGGAAAGTGGATCCTCTTCCTGGTTCTTCTGGGTTTCAGCCTGTTCATGAGCCTGAAGACCCCCTACGTAGTTTTTTCATTTTTTTTCTGGGCCCTCGCCTCTATCCTGATTGTAAGTTTTCTATGGCTCTTCCTGGTTTATTTGTTCAAAAACCTGTCCCTGGAAAGGAAGATAACGCTTAAGATAGAAGAAGACGATACCGCCGAACTCTCCCTGGAGATTAAAAATAAAAGTTTCCTGCCTGTTTTCGATATCGTCCTGGAAGATTACTTAAGCTGCGCTTATAAGCATGAAAGGCGAAGGCTTATCATGCCCGCCCTGTTGAAGCCAAATTCATCCCGCAAGATTATTTATCATTGTTTTTGTCCTGCCAGAGGCAGGTATGAAATAGGGCCGTTAACCGCTTATTTCTTTGACCCGCTTGGTCTGTTTTACTTTAAGCAGGTTTATCCGGCTTATGCCGAAGTCTACGTTTACCCCCGGACTTTCCGTATACGCAAATTTCCGTCGTTGAATAAAGGGATAACTCCTTTTATCGGCGTAGAAACATCGCGGGTAAGCGGGGACGACGATGAGTTTTTCGGCGTGCGGGAATATAAGAGAGGCGATCCTTTGAAGAAAATACACTGGATGGCCTCCGCGCGCAAAAACGAATTGATCGTCAAAGAGTTCCAGCGTCAGAGTTTTTTCCGGGCGACGATAATGTTTAATCTGGAGAAAGACGAGAATCTCGGAGAAGGCAAGGAATCTGTAGAAGAGTACACGATAAAGATCGTAGCTTCCATTGCGAAATACCTTACCGGGCTTGGCGTATCCATTGAAGTAATCTCGCATGCGGGAGAAGTGGTGCATATCCCGTTCAATAAAGGCGAAGAGCATCTTGAAGAGATACTTAAATTCCTGACTGTAGCCAAGGCCGAAAGCCGGGTAACCCTCCTTGAATTATTTGCTACTTTCCAGAGGGATATCCTGGAAGATTCGAGTTTGATCGTGGTGATGACGGATAGGAATAAATCGTTTCTTCCGGCGATGCTTTCTTTAGGGGTAAGAAATGTTTCGCTTGTGCCTGTATTCCTGAAGTCCGGAACTTTCATCGAAGGCCTGCCTGGCCAAAAAGACAGCGGGGGGGAGGCAATCGATGTCCCCCCCGCCCCCCCCCCCCCCCCACCCCCCCCCCCCCGCCCCCCCCCCCACCCCCCCCCCGCCCCCCCGCCACCCCCCGCCCCGGGCGCCGTCAACCTTAACCCCATTTATATTTCTTGCGGAGATAACTTAGAGGAAAAGTTCTGATAACGATATGGAATCTAAAGAGCGTTATTTCAGTCTGGAGTATTTTTTAACCTTCCTTCTTTTTATTCCCCTTTTGTTCATATTCCCGCCGGAGGCGGCGCCATTGCGCGTTTTTCTCCTTGGCGGGGTCGTTTTAGGAGGCGTAGTTGCCTACGTCAGCCGCGACCAATTCCACTATTTTAGAAAGTTTTTCACGCTGGCCTCCAGTATGTTGATCCTTTCCGGAATAGGTTATTTTGTACTGAAATCCACATTCCTTTACAGAGAAGTAATCGTTATTTGTATTAAAGGGCTGGCGCTTTTAATAGTTACCAATAGTTTCAGTTCGTGCTTGTCAAACTATCTCAATTCCATGCAGATTTTCAGCATACTGTTGTTTTTCTGCATATGCGCCCTGACTAAGGAATACGACAATCTTTTTCTTTCTTTGGCCGCGGGATTCATTTTTGATCTACTGGCGATAGTCCGGATAAAGTTTTACATACTCTTCAGGGATTCGCAAAAAGAGCAGGAGAGAAACCAGGGGGTGAGTGTATTTTTTATCGCGGTGCTTGCGCTGTCCGGTTTCCTGGCCTGGTTTTTATTCATCAATCTGCCCCTGGGAAAGATCAGGGCGTTGGAGAAATTTAAAGAAGAGGAGTTGATTCTAACGGATGAGAAAACCGGGATGCCGTTGCCGGAAGAGCAAATTCAGAAAGAGCTGACCCGGATGGCATTCAAGCTTTCTTCGCCTGACGATATGCGCCGGGTACTGGCGGCGATCCAGGATCTGTTGATCAAAGAAAAACCATTTGCCTATGAAGTGAATAAGGCCCAGGGCGATATCATGGATACGCTCGATGATCCCGCCTTGTCCGGAGATCCTAAGGCCGCGGAGTTGCGCGGAGCGGTTAAAACATACGCCGGTGGGAAAATCTCAAACAGCCTGATGCGTATCAAGAACGATATTAATAAGGCTATTGAAAATAACCGTATCGGCCTGGGGAAAAGATTTGTCATTTTGAGCGCGGCGAATAAACTGGGTTACAGCGGATCTCTGGAGGGTATCGATCGTTATGATGAGCAGCTGCGGAATTCGATCAACAACGCGGATATCCCGGATGAGGCGAAACAGGAACTGAAACAGCTCAACAATCAGCTCAGGGAATGGAAGGCGTACCAGGTATATTCCAAGCGGATGGAATCTTTCCGGCAAAAGGTTGATGCCTTGGGAGAATCCAGAAAAGATATTTTCGAAGACCTGGCGCGGCAAGTCGATACTGTGAATACGGATTCCGATTTCGACAGGGCAGGTCAGCTTATTGAAAAGATACGCCAGGTTTCGCTTGTGGAAGAAGATAGTCTTATCGAGGATGCCGAGAATATGCTGCGTTTAAAAAGGATCATGCTCGCCTCCAAAGAAATAAGCCAGTTACGGGAAAGGCTGAAGGAGTCCGGGGAGTCGGTAGACAAGCCTCCGGAGCTGGAGGATGCACTTAGCGCTGTTGAAGAATCCCGCGGGCAGAAAGAAGTGCTGGAAAAGATAGATAAGCTTATCCAGCGCCTGAAAGAGGATAATTATTTCAAGATTCCCAAAGAGGCAAAGGATCTTTTGGCGTCAAAGATGGAGGATTTGATCGCGCGTTCAACAGAGGTGTTAAAGAAGGAGATTAAAAAGAGCGCTCTTCCGGATTCCGGTGAAAAGCTCCTTGACGAATTAAAGAAGATGGAGGATGCGCGTGATAAAGAAAAGATCAATACTTCTTCCGCTCGCATGCGCGAAGAATTGGATAAATTGCATAGACAGGGCAGTATCCCCGAGGAGACAAAAGACAAATTGGTTGAGCGGGTTATTGAATTGAAAGATCTTTTGGTCACGAGAAGAGAGTTAAAGGATATCGGTAAACAGGATAATTCCGCGAACAAGGAGAAAAGACTGGATCAGCGTGAAAAGCTGGATAAGATGCTCAAAGAGATGCCGCTCGATGAGGCACAAAAAGAAAAAATGGAAAAACTGTTGGATAAGCTTAAGTCCGCCAAGACGGTTGCCCAGGTTGACGATGTCCTGGAGGCGATGACCCGGGAGCTGGACCAGATGACCAAAA
>CAZNGC010000016.1:4778-16553 GCA_964572435.1 uncultured Planctomycetales bacterium
AGGAAGATGCCGAACAGATAGAGAAGGTTAAGGAATTGGCCGAGAAGGCCGCGGAGATCAAAAAGATGCTTATCCAGGATTCAACTCTAAGCGATAAGGAGAAAGATCAGCTGGAGAAGATGATGGAGGAGATCTCCTCCGCCGAAACCCAAAAGCAGGTGGAAGAGGCGCTGGAGGAGATTATCCAGAAGCTGGACCAGATGACCAAAAAGGAAGATGCCGAACAGATAGAGAAGGTTAAGGAATTGGCCGAGAAGGCCGCGGAAGAAAAAAAGATGTTTGTTGTGGAAGAGGGCAGCCGCGATTTAAGGGATAAAATAGAAGATTTGAAAAGCGCGTTACCGCAGCAGGCCGATCTTCTGGAGAATAAACTGGAGAAAATCAGGCAGAGCAAGACAAAGCAGGATTTATTAAAGAGCGCCGAGGCGCTCAAGCAGACTTCGGAATCGAAACAATTTGAAAAAAAGTTTGATATCAACGAATCTGTGGAGGTGACCCAAAACAAGGAGCAACAGGACAGGCTTGAAATAGAGCTGCTTCCCGCTTATGCTGTCCTGCCGGTCAAATCCGATTTACCCTTAAAGAGCGTGGCAATTTACGACGGCCTTGTCAGGGAGATATCCCCGGAGTTGGAATGGAATTCTTCAAATCCATCCGTTGCTTTTGTCAATCAGTTCGGGTTAGTCTATGCCAAGGCTCCCGGAGAAGCAGTGATAACCTGCCGTTACCGCGGGGCAGTAAGCAGAAAATGCAAAATTTCCGTGGTAGGGGCGATTACGGATCCAGATGGGGTTTTTATCAAGCAGGAGACAGGGATATAGGCGTCTTATGAAAGACAAGATAAGAAATATATTAATAGCGCTTTTTCTGGTTTTTACAGGTTATCGCGGGATTATTTATGCGGAACAACCATACCAGGAAAAGACTTTTCCCGGGGGAAAAGTAATTTACGGGATTAAGGAAGCGGAAGCACTAAATAAATACGGGACACCGACTGCGGTTAAAGAGAATATTTGGTTTTACGATGGCGCGCAGAAGATATATGTTTATATAGAGGAGCCCATTGAGGTGTATCTTTATCCGCGTTTCCTTAAAGGCTATGTTGATTCACCGCTGGAAATGAAAATTCTGGCCGGGTCCCGGGCGATCAACGATGTGACCACGCAATCCGAACTGCTTCTAAGCGATCCTGAAGCTTTTAGCGTTATAGGCAAGGGAGTCTTGATGCCCAAGAAACCCGGCGAGTACCAGGTTATCGCGGTTTATAAAGATAAACACAGCAATGCCAGTTTTATATCAATAGCCGAACCGGAAAAAGAATCAGCGAACGAAGAACAGCTCGTTGCCCTGGATATTTTTCCTTATAAGCCGTATGTTAACCCCGGGACGTCGGTTTATTTTTACGCTTTCGGGACATTCCTATTTAAAGGAAATTACGCAGTAAGAGAGCTTACTCGGCAGGTAGAGTGGTTCAGGGATCAGGACGGTCAAGCCGTGAAATTAAATGATTCCAGGGTTGTTTTCTCCATCCCCGGAAAATTCAAGGTTTTCTGTAAGCATAAAGGGATGCAGAGCATGCCGCAGGATGTCGAGGTAGCCAGGGATACAGAGTATCTCAGCCGTTATTTGAAGCAAATTTCCATTCTCCCCGCGGACGTCACGGTTTCCGGAGAAACCAGCATTTCTTTTTATGCCTTTGCCAGCTACGGTGACAATAGTATGGAGGAGGTTACTAAAAAAATAGGCTGGGGCATTAAAGATAGCGCGATCCTGGAGAGGCAGGCGGATAATGTTTTTGTAGCCGCCTCCGCGGGCGTGACGGAATTACAGGGAGTGATGGATAATTTGCGCAGTCTGGCCGCCAAGGTGCGTGTTTCAAGTTCTCCGTTCAACAAGAAACAGGCGGAGAAAGAGAAGTCGAAGAAGCAGAAAGTTAGCCCGAAAGATTTGCTTGAGGAAATCCAAAACGATATAAACGACCTGAATAAGAAGGTTACCGGAGAGAAAAAAATCAAGCGTATAAAGATCGTTCCGGATTATTGCGCTATCCCGGCGGGGGCGCAAAAACAGCTTTCTGCTTTTGCCGTTGCCCAGGATAACAGCGAAGAGGATATAACCGTGTTAGGGAAATGGAAAACGCTTGATACCGGAGTGGCTGGTGTAAAAAGCGGATTAGTCAACGCCATCCGTCCGGGCGAGACAAAAGTCTGCGTGCAATACAAGAATATTGAAAACCAATGTGTTTCCGTCCTGGTGGAAGAGGCGAAATTGGTTTCCATAGCCATTTCTCCGCAGCAGCCGCAGATAGCTAAAGGCGAGTATTTGGATCTTAAGGCCGAAGGTTATTTCGGGGATTCTACGCACAAGGATATTACTTTTCTTGCGCAGTGGGCAAGTGAAAATCCCAACATAGCCAGGATGGACAAGAACCGGGTTTTGCCGTTAAGGGTCGGGCAGGCGAAGATATTCGCGGAGCATTCCGGAATACGCAGTCTTCCCGCCTTAGCAGAAGTTGTGGAGGAGAAATATTGGTTGCTGAAACTGATTATAAAAGTAATCTTCTTCGCGGTCGTTTTGTTATCCCTGGTATATTCTTATTTTTACATAATGGTCGAGAAGACAAAACGCCATATCCTTAGTCTGTATCCTGATCCGAGGGATTTCACCGTCGCTTTGTACAGGAACCTGAAAAGCGTTATTTCCATTTTCGGTGTACGCTATAAATTCTATACCCCTCCTTTGTTTTTAGCCGGGCTGCTCGAAGAGAAATATCCGGTTAAGGATAATTTGTTCTTGAAATTCACGCAACAGTATGAGGAAGCCAAATACAGTTCACATGCGTTCCCGCCCGAGACATCACGCATGCTATTGGAGGCGTATAATACTATATTGCAAACAATTCTTTCCAGGCAAAAGAGGGGAGTTCGCATCTACAGGTATTTACAGGCCCTGTTTGGTGGTATCCCTCTTCTTATGTATAAATAACCCGGGTTTCGGATGCGAATAATCATAGCCGTAGCAATATTTTTTTTGGGTAGTATCCGCGTATGCGTGCCGTACGCAGAATCCTCTGAATTGGTTCTGCATCCGGCCAACTATTGGGAAAAGCGTGAGGGAGGGGCCGTCCAGTGTCTTTTGTGCCCGCGTAAATGCTCTGTTTCCAAGGGCCGGCGCGGCTTTTGTACTGTACGCATCAACAAGGATGGTTCGCTTTATACGCTGGGGTATGCCAATCCGGTGGCCGTGCATATTGATCCGATCGAAAAGAAACCTTTTTTCCACGTCAGCCCCGGCGCCGAGGTTTATTCTCTTGCCGTTGCAGGATGCAATATGCGTTGTGTTTTTTGCCAGAATTGGCAGATATCCCAATCCAGTCCCGACCAAGCCCGGGGAGACAGGCTTTATCCTGAAGAGGCCGTTGAGCAGGCCGTAAGCAATGGCTGCCGTTTTATCGCTTATACCTATACAGAACCAACCGTATTCTATGAGTACATGATTGATATAGCCAGGATTGCCAAAAGCAGGGGGATCAGGAATACAATGCACACCTGTGGATATATTAACCGTGCACCCTTGGAAGAGCTGTTAAAGTATATGGACGCGGTGAATGTCGATCTCAAAGGTTTTTCCGGGCAGATTTATTCCAAGATCGGTCAGGCTGCCGAACTCGGGCCTGTCTTGGATACGCTGAAGACGATTAAGGGTTCGGGGGTGTGGCTTGAGATAACCTGTTTGATTATCCCCGGCTTAAACGATGACCCTTCGGATATCAGGAGGATGTGCGAATGGATAAGGCGGAACCTGGGTGAACAGGTTCCGGTGCACTTCAGTCGTTTTGTGCCGGCTTTCCAATTGGTAAATCTTCCGCCCACTCCCCTGGAAAAACTCGAGGAGGCTTATAATATAGCCAAATCAGCCGGTTTGCGGTATGTTTATATCGGCAATGTACCCGGGCATCCCGGGGAATCCACGTATTGTCCGGCCTGCGGCAATATAGTCGTCAGAAGGGCAGGGTACCGGATCCTGGAAAATAAGATCAAGGATGGAAAATGTCCTTTCTGCGGGAATAAGATAGCCGGAAAATGGGATTTATAAATTACCTGCAGTTCTTTATTATCGGCCTAAGTTTTGGATTAGGCGGGCCGTGTCTTTTTTCCTGCGTACCCCTTATGGTTGCCTATATCGCCGGTAAAAGATCAAGCTGGCGGCAAGGGTTGCAAGAGGCGCTCATATTTTTCTCCGGCAGGCTGTTCATTTATTCCCTGCTGGGGTATCTTGCGGGTTTGTCGGCTGCGCTGTTGAGGAAATTCAGCAATTCGGACCTGCTGCTGTTGTTGAAGCCGGCCGCCGGGCTGATCATTGTTTTTCTGGGGGCCGCTGTTCTTTTCGATAAACATCCCTCCGGATGCAAACGCGGATTGCCTGTAAAGAAAGCGGTTGGTTTCGGCAGCTTGTTCGTTTTAGGGTTCATTTCGGGGGTTTTCCCGTGTGCCCCATTTACAGCCCTGCTTTTTGAGATCGCAATCATTTCTAAGAACGCTTTTCAAGGGGCTATCTGCGCGTTTTCATTCGGGTTTGGTACATTTATTTCGAGTTTTGTGATTATCGCCGGATTATCGAAAGCCTTATCTTGGATTCCGGAGAAGATTGCCAGGTCCGGAAAATGCTCGGCAGCCTTCCGTTTTATCTGTTTTTTCTTTATGCTGCTTGCTGGCCTAAACCTCATTTTGCGTTGAACTGTTACCTATGGGCATTGCATTTTCAATCTTCCTGATCGGCTTTACCGCTTCCGCCGCGCAAATCATCATTCTGCGCGAACTGCTTGTGGTTTTCTACGGTAACGAGATATCTATCGGGTTTATCCTGGCAAGCTGGCTTTTTTGGGGCGCGGCAGGCAGTTGGTTTTCAGGCAGGTTTCCGGACAAATTCTCTTCGGCCGAGGTTTTATTTTCATTATGTCAGATTTCAGCGCCGTTACTTCTTGCTTTAAGTATTGTAACCGTCAGGCTTATAAAGCCCGCTTTGGGCCTGGCTCCGGGAGAGATCATCGGTTTTTCTCCAATGGCGATTTCAAGCTTTGTTGTCCTGGCTCCTGTTTGCATGCTCCTGGGGTTCATGTTTTCCTTGGGCTGCAGAATATACCGTCCGGATCCCGGATGTAACAGCCAGCAAATTATCGGCCGGGCTTACGGCTGGGAGTCGATCGGCGCATTGAGCGGAGGGTTGTTTTCCAGCTTAATTCTGGTTCGCCTGCCGGATTCTTTGTCCGCTGTCGTATTGTTAGGACTGCTGAACGCCCTGGCGGTTTATGTTTCCTGTTCGAAGAAAGAAACCTCCCGGAAAATTGTTTCTTCGGCAATTATTATGGCAATAGTTTTCTTCTGGGCGTCAGGATTTTGCACCAAGGTAAGCGCCTATCTGCAGAGAAAACAGTGGCATGGTTACTGTATACTGGGTTCGGCAAATTCTATTTACGGCAATATTGTAGTTACAAAAAGAGGGGGTTTGTATTCATTTTTTGATAATGGGCTTCACCTGTATAGTGTTCCTGACAGGCAATTTGCCGAAGAGGCGGTGCATTTTGCGCTCCTGGAACACCCTTATCCGGAAAATGTGCTTTTAGTCGGAGGAGGGGCCGGAGGGCTGATCCGGGAGACCCTGCGGCATCCGGTGAAGAAAATCGACTATCTTGAGTTTGATCCGCTGCTTATACAGATGGCCGGGAAATATCTGCCGCCCGAAGAAAGTAAAGTACTCAAAGACCCCAGGGTGTCCATCTATAATCTAGACGCCAGGTCTTTTATCAAGGCCAGCCGCAGAAAGTATGATTGCGTAATTATTCATCTCGGGGATCCTTATACCGCGCAGGTCAACAGGTATTATACTGTAGAATTCTTTAGAGAGGTGAAGGATGCACTGGATGAAAATGGCATTTTCTCATTCTCCTTAACCGCTTCAGAGAATTACATAAGCCCGGAATTGGCAAAATGTCTTCAATCAGTTTATTCGGGGCTTAGGCAAGTTTTTAGGGATATCCTGGTTATCCCCGGAGAAAGCGCTTGTTTTATGGCTTCCGATAAGCCGGGAACGATAAACGGCGATTATGCCAGTTTAATGAAACAGGTTTATGCCAGGGGGATGGATTTAAAATATGTCAGGGAATACTACCTGTTTCCCAGATTCTCCCCGGGATTAATGGGGTATATTGACGGGGTATTGAGAAAAGTTGGCTCGGTGAAGCCGAACCATGATTTTTATCCGAGCGCTTATTATTACAATATGATTTTCTGGGCTTCGCGCATGAAAGACGGTTTTTTAGAGAAAATGCTTAAGGCCGTGGATCATAAGAATATGGCGGCCGTCATCTTGGGGGTATGCGCTTTAATTATTCTGTACGGGTTAATACGTCTGGCTCGGAAAAAGTTTTCTTATAAAATAAGCGGGTTATTAGCGTTTGCAATCATGAGTTTTTCAATGATGGCTTTTCAAATCATCGTGTTATTCTCATTTCAGGCCATTTACGGGTACATCTTTTATAAAATCGGTTTACTGATCGCGCTTTTTATGGCAGGCCTGGCGCTGGGAAGTTTTTGTGCCTCGCATTCTTCGTTCAGACTCAAGGGGCCGCTGGATCAGATGGTATTGATATGTTTCTTATTTTGTGTTTTTATCTCAACTATGCCCGTAGTTTTTTGCTGGCTGGCATCTGTTATCCGCGGGCCGACACCCTGGTTAGGGGCGAATTTAGTATTCCCGTTGTTGTCGCTGGTCCCCGGTTTATTCGCGGGTGCGCAATTTGTCTTCACAAATAAATTATGTTTGGGGCAAGAAGGGGAAATAGGTAAAGTTGCCGGCTTGACTTATGGGTTGGACCTTCTAGGTTCTTGCTGCGGTGCGTTGCTAACAGGTATTTTCTTGGTTCCCGGGTTGGGGATCTTTGGCAGTTGCTATGCGGTCGCGGCTATCAATCTGTCGGTATTGAGTATGCTTCTTCTGTCCAGGCCACGAGGTTTAACCTCTTGATATTTTATCCGTATAATGTATAATTACTTTGCCGTGATTTGTCTTATTTATGAGCTACGCGCGGGTGGTGGAATGGCAGACACGCAAGCATGAGGGGCTTGTGCCGCAAGGCTTGGGGGTTCAACTCCCCCCTCGCGCATAAAATTAAATGGGGTCAGAATTATTTTCTTCCGTCACGGTGATGAAAATAATTCTGACCCCATTATTAGTTCTGGCGTTTATCCTTGACGAAATTGCTTTTTTCCGCGCTCTTGGCCAGTTTTTTAAGTTCCGCTCCGATTTCCCCTATTTCCGCGACATGGGTAATTGTGCGCGTTTCGTTGGTGACTACCCCTATGGAAACCGAAATCAGGCGGATCTTGTGGATTTGATTCTGCCTGTCGTATCCGACGATAAATCCATTTTCCCTGTCTTCCTGGTTATAGAATGAAGGCGATATCTTGTCAAAATCCCGGATAATCTTTTCGCAGATATTGTCCGCAATATCCGGGGTGGTGATCACTACGTAATCGTCGCCTCCGATATGCCCGACAAAGTCTTGCCCGTTACCGCATTCCTTGACAGCCCCTAATAATATGCGCGCGGTCTCGCGGATTACGTCGTCTCCGTGTTCGAATCCATATTTATCATTGTAAGCCTTGAATTTATCCAGGTCCACATAGCAGACCGCGTAAGGCTTGTTGCTTTCGATGCGTTTTGATAGTTCGTTAAGTATAGCGATATTCCCGGGAAGGCGGGTGAGGGGATTGGCTTCCAGGTCCCTTTGCGTTCTTCTTAATACCATACGTATCCTGGCCAATAGTTCCTTTGGTTCAAAAGGCTTGACGATATAATCATCCGCTCCAGAATCGATCCCGTCTATCTTGTCGCTGATTTCGCCTTTACCGGTAACCATGATTACCGGAAGATGGGCAAGCAGCAGGTCTTTCTTGATCAACCCGCATAACTGCAAGCCGTCCATTTTTGGCATTTTATAATCCAGGAGGACCAGGTCCAGGGGTTTGGAGCGGATAATTCCCAGCGCCTCTTCGCCATTGCCGGCTTCGATAGTGTCGTAATTTTCTTCGGCGAGAGTGATTTTCAAGACATCTCTTATATCCGGGTCGTCGTCAACAATCAATATTTTAGTGTTCATAGTTTATCAAACAGCATTCAGGGTAAAGCTGAAGGTCGAACCTTCGCTGAGCCTGCTCTTTACCCAGATCCTGCCCTGGTGGGCCTCGACAATATGCTTGACGAGTGCCAGCCCCAGGCCGGTGCCTTTTACCTCCTGGTTAATTGCGTTTTCGACACGGAAAAACTCTTGGAACAGTTTTCCTTGGGCATCTTCAGGTATACCGAATCCGTTATCGCTGACATCAATCTGGATTATCCTGCCTGAACGGCGGGCGCTTATGCCGATTTTCCCTTTCTCAGGCGTGAATTTCAAAGCATTGCCTACCAGATTGATGAATACCCTTTCTATCTGGCTGCGATCAGCCATTACGCGCTGGCAGTCATCGGGGATATTGATATTGAATTCTATGCTTTTTGTTTTCATCTGTTCGGAAAGCAAGTCTGCCACTTTATCGGCGATATATCTTAAATCCACATTCTCCAGGTTCATGTTCACTTTTCCGGATTCGATGCGCGAGATATCCAGCAAGTCATTTACCATATGCACCAACTCGTCGCTATGGCGGTTGATTTTCTCAAGCCGGTTTTTTATCTCATCCGGCACCGCCCCAAGCTTACCGGCCAGAAGGATAGCCGCGTATCCCTTGATCGATGTAAGCGGGGTCCTTAATTCATGGGATACACTGGAGATGAAGTCGCTTTTTCGTTTGCTTACCTTGCCTACCTCATCGAGCGCCTGGCTTAATTGGCGCGTTCTTTCTTCGACCTTTATTTCCAGTTCCTGCTGGGATCTCCAGGTTTTCTCAAAAAGCCGGGCGTTATCCAGCGTCTGCCCGATCTGGTTAGCCAGTATGTTGACAAGCTCCTGTTCTCCTTCGGTTATCCGGGTTTCGATGTTTTGCGTGCCCACAAAGATAAAACCTTGATCGCCTTCCTGGGCCAATATGGGGCAAATGATAAATGAGCGTACCTGGTAGACCTGGTAGATCCTGTCTTTGGGGAGAAAATCTACGGGGATGAAGCCCGGGTAAGCCGTTTTTCCGGCGCGTATCAAGTCGAGATAATAATTCTTATCGGAATTGACCGCAGCCGTTATTTTTTCGGAAAAAGTGTCTTCATAGCCCAGGGTTAAGCACATATAGAATTCTCTTTTTAAATCATTCCAGAGGAAAGCCAGGCATTTCTCAAAACCGAGCTCTTCCAGGTAATCACTCCTTATTTTTTTGAAAATCTGTTTTTCTTCTAGCGTAGTGCTGATGTCCCGTGATAGTTTTTGCAGCATGTCCAGCCCGGAAATCTTTTTATCCAATTCTTCCTGGGTTTTGTTCAGTTCCATATCCGTGCGCATGATCAACTTGGCCTGTTCGTCCATTTCTTCAAGAGAGGCCTTCAATGCTTCGATCTGCTTATCTTTTTCCTTTAGCTTCTGTACCTTGGTAAGCAAAAAGACACCCAAGCTGGCGATAATCACGCAGAAACCGATGAACGCGAGGTTGATCATTTTATTGGCCTCCCAGGGCTAGAATGTTTATGCTTTGGTTATGAAGATATGCCCGGCCCAGATAGTTTATGGATTTTAGCGGCGCCTGTTCGCCGTAAGTATATATCCCGATTAACGGGGTATTTTCTCCAAACGTCGCTTTGATTATCTCAAGTTCTTTCCAGCAATGCCTGCCTAAGAGCGTGAACCTGGAAACCGAATCAAAGACCATGACGAATTTTATCTTTTGAGCGCCGAGGTTCTTTTTCGCTTCTTCGCAGGCGCTTACCGCAGAGGCAAGGCAGGAGTCTTTCGTCCCGATCATCAGGCGTATAGGGCTGCCCTGCGGGATGTCTCCCTGGGTGACAATTGAGCCGTCGTCTTTTATGGAGATTATGTTGCGTAAAAGATATTCTTTTTCTCCCTGCAGATAGATTCCTATGGGATAAAATATGGATATGCGCCGGAGTTCTTTGGCCAGTTCCAGGGTGTCTTTGGCAAAATAATCCTCGTAGAGTCTCACCGCCGGCTGATCGTTGATTTCCCGGATGAGATTACCTTCGGACTTGGTAACGTAACGTATTTTACCAAGGGCCTTCCATCCGTGTTTGATGCCGAACCCGAAACTTGCCTTCCCTCCGAAAAGCATCCCGCAACAGGCATCTGTGAGCACATCTTTGTTGAAATACTGGAATGTTTTTACGTAAGTGGAATTATCCGAAGCGGAGGCTCCGATCAGCGGGAAGCTCCTTCCCAGATTTTCCTGAAGCCCGTTTATAAGGCTTGTCCCGTCGGTTATCAGACCGTCTGAGAAGATCAGGCTCAGGTTCCTGCGTATGTCTTTGCATCCGTATAGTAATTTTTCCCCCATTTCCCGTCCGCTGGCCAGGGGAGTTTTCTTGTTTATGTCTTTGACCATGGCCAGATTGAGGAATATCTGCGGGTCCAGGGTAAGCAGCATGATGGCGAATCCGTGCTTGAATATTCCCCTGTTTGTGATGATTCCCAGGCTGCTGCAGCCCAATATAGGGATGCCTCCCAACAGGTTGTTTGCTATTTTTAAGACTAGCGGGTGGGCGAATTCTACCGTAGTGAAGACAATCGCAAGGTCTCCCCTTGCTTTTCCCAGGCCGACCATAGCCTGGCCAACCGCCTCATTGACCGCCTGTATATGGTCTTTATTCTCGCTGAAGCCGAGGCCTATATTCATGGCAGTCAGTATATAATGTAAATAATACAGGGTCAACATAATTGTTGACTTAGGGTACTTATATAGTAAAATAACTTTGCATATTTTGTTTTGGCCCCATCGTCTAGCCCGGTCCAGGACGTCAGGTTCTCAGCCTGTAAACACCGGTTCAAATCCGGTTGGGGCTATTAGGTTTTTAGCCGAGTCCCGCGGTCACCTGCGGGGCCGGTTGGGGCTATTAGGTTTTAGCCGAGTCATGCGGCGCGATGTTTAAGCGTAACCGCAGGCCCTGATTCCGGTTGTGCGCATCCAGCCAATGAAAATAAAACCGCGTGATTTGTTCCCGTTTGTTTTTCTGGCAATCGTTTCATTTTGTATTTGGTATAGATTAGAATATCCGCGTTTCGCTTTCTTCAAACTTCCTTTTAACAAGCAACAAGCCATAGGCAAATCCATTGATTATCTGAGGGGTAAATATGTAGATACCGGCAAGTATGCCAAATCGGCTATCTTTGATTCCGACGAGAGGGCCAACCGGTATCTCCAGCATACCGTAGGTATCAAAGGGGAGGAGGAATTCATCCGCCGGCACGATTTTGATCTGTTCCGCTGGTCGGTAAGGTTTTTTAAAGAGTATGAAAAAGAAGAATACAGGGTTCATATAAGCCCGGGTTCGGGGAGAGTTGTTAAATTCGCGCATTTAATAGATGATACCGAACCAAGGATTGATTTAGGGAAAGAGGCCTCCAAGCATAAAGCGGAATCCTTTTTGCGCGGATATTTCGGGGCGGATTTAGAAGAGTACGATTTCCACGAAGAAAAGGTCAAACGTTATGAAAACAGGGTGGAATATGTTTTTTCCTGGGAGAAAAATGATGTATATATCCCTTGGAATAAAGGCAAGGGCGGGGCAAAACTGCTGGCGGAAGTAACGGTAAGCGGCGAGGAGATCAGGGAATTTTGCAGG
>CAZNGC010000017.1:0-1417 GCA_964572435.1 uncultured Planctomycetales bacterium
AATGTCATGATGGCGGCGGTCCTGGCGAAGGGGAGGACAATAATCGAGTCTGCTGCATGCGAGCCGGAGGTGGCTGACCTGGCCGAGTTCTTGATTAGAATGGGAGCGAAGATCAAGGGCCATGGCACGCCGGTTATCGAGATAGAAGGGGTTAAATGCCTGCGCGGGGCGACGCATTCTATCATTCCCGACCGCATCGAGGCTGGTACGATGATCCTGGCGTCTTTGATCACCGGCGGAGATATAATGATCAAAAATGTGCAATACGGGCATTTGGGTTCGTTGATTGACAAGTTGCGCGAGGCCGGAGCAAACCTTGAGCCGGGTGATGGAGTCTTGAGGGTAAAAGGTAACAAAAGGCTTAAACCGGTGAATATAACCACTCTGCCGTATCCGGGTTTTCCGACGGATATGCAGGCGCAGATGATGGGTTTGATGTCGGTTACCCCGGGGATAAGCGTGATTACCGAAAAGATCTACCCGGACAGGTTCATGCATGTTTCGGAGTTGAACCGTATGGGCGCGCGCATACAAAGGGAAGGCCCGCACGCGATTGTCGAAGGGATAAAATGCCTGTCCGGGGCTCCGGTCATGGCAAGCGACCTTCGCGCTTCAGCCTGCCTGGTTTTGGCCGGCTTGGCTGCGCGCGGAAAAACCTCTATCTCCAGGATATACCATCTGGAGCGCGGATACGAGAATATCGAAGAGAAACTGATCAATCTGGGGGCCAGGGTATGGAGGGAAAAAGAATGATCTTGATGATCGATAATTATGATTCATTCACTTACAACCTTGTCCAATATTTGAGCGAGCTGGGGCAAAAGATCCAGGTGTACCGTAATGACGCGCTGGACGCCGGGGAGATAATAAAACTTAACCCGGGTAGGATTGTCATATCTCCGGGGCCTGGCAGGCCGGAGGATGCGGGGATTTCCTGTGAGGTGATCCGCCAGTTTAGCGGTAAGATTCCTATTTTGGGTGTCTGTCTCGGTCATCAGGCCATAGGTTATGTTTTCGGCGCCAAGGTAGTAGGTGCGCAGCGGCTGATGCACGGAAAAACCTCCAAGGTTTATCACAACAAAAAAGACATCTTTAAGGGTCTGCCTAATCCGTTTCAGGCTACCCGTTATCATTCTTTACTGGTCGATAAAAAGACCCTTCCCGCCTGCCTTGAGATAACCGCTTATACCAAGGAGGAGGAGATTATGGGTCTTAAACATAAAGATTATCCGGTTTGGGGCGTGCAATTCCATCCGGAGTCCATACTTACCGAGAACGGTAAACAGCTCCTGGAGAATTTTATCAAGCTCAAATGATCAAAGACCTTATCCGGCAGCTTGCCGAAAAGAGAGACCTTACCGATGAGCAGATGCAGCAGGTGATGCGCCAGATTCTGGGCGGGGCGGCCGAAACAGGC
>CAZNGC010000017.1:1427-16506 GCA_964572435.1 uncultured Planctomycetales bacterium
TCCCTAAATGCCAAAGGAGAGCCTGTTGAGGAGCTGACTGCCGCGGTCAACGAAATGCTCCGGTATGTCGAGCCGATAGTCCTGGATTGCCCGGATATCCTGGATACCTGCGGGACCGGGGGGGATAAAAAGGGGACGTTTAATATCTCGACGATTACCGCGTTGGTCGCCAGCGGAGCGGGCATCACGGTGGCAAAACACGGGAATCGTTCAGTTTCCAGCAAATGCGGCAGCGCGGATATACTGGAAGCGCTCGGCGTGGATATAAACATGGACAGGGCCAGGATCGAGAAATGTCTTAAGGAGATCGGCATAGCTTTCTTGTTCGCCCCGAATATGCACCCGGCAATGAAGAATGTCATGCCGGCCAGAAAACAGATTGCCGGCAAGACGATGTTCAATATCCTCGGCCCGCTGATTAACCCGGCCCGAGCGACTAATCAGCTGGTCGGTGTATATTCCAGGGCGTGGACGCGGCCGCTGGCCCAGGTTTTGCATAATCTTGGCTCCAGGCATGTGATGGTTGTGCATGGTTCCGACGGCCTGGACGAAGTAACTACTACCGGCAGGACTTTTGTTTCGGAGGTGAAAAACGGCCTGCTTGAGGATTATGAATTGGCCCCGGATGATTTTGGCATCAGCAACAGCCGGCCCGCTGATCTGGAAGGCGGTTCTATCGAAGAGAATGTTTTGATCGTGCGGAGTGTTTTAGGCGGGGAAAAGGGCCCGGCAAGGGATATAATCCTGCTGAATGCCGGCTGCGCCATATACGCGGCGGATAAGTCAGGGAGCATCGCTGAAGGGATAAAGCTGGCCGCCTCTTCTATCGATTCAGGGGCGGCTCTCAAAAAACTGGAGTTATTGAAGGAGTATTCACGTTAAAATGGCCAAGGCCGATATCTTAAAGGAGATTGTAGCGAAGAAAAAGGAGAGGATCCTTCTGGCTAAACAGCAGGTTTCCGAGGAGGAGTTGAAATCAAAGATCTCCTCCCTGACTGCCTGCAGGCCGTTCAGGGAGGCTCTTTCCAAGCCGCGCCAGATCTCGCTGATCGCCGAGATTAAACAGTCTTCGCCTTCGAAAGGCCTGATCCGCAGGGATTTCAGCCTGCAGGATATTTGCCGCAGCTACCAGGAGGCGGGGGTGCAGGCTGTTTCCGTGCTCACTGAAGAGGATTTCTTCACAGGCAACCCTCTTTATATCAACGAGGTCAAGAATTTCGTCAGTGTCCCCGTTTTAAGGAAAGATTTTATTCTTGAGGCTTACCAGGTTTATGAATCCCGCTGCCTCGGGGCGGACGCGGTCCTGCTTATTGCCGACCTGCTGTCCAAAGATAAACTGATTGAACTTATGCGCCTTGCCGATGAGCTGGGGATGGATTATCTGGTAGAGGTGCATGACGAGAAAGAGTTGAAAAAAGCGCTTAGCCTGAAGGCGCCGTTAATCGGGATAAATAACCGTAATTTGCATACGCTGGAGGTTGATTTCAAGACCACGGAGAAATTATTCACCCTGGTACCCAGGGACAGGATAGTGGTTGTGGAGAGCGGGATAAAGAATTATCAGGATGTCCTGTTCCTCAAGATCCTCGGCGCAAGCGCCGTTTTGATCGGGACGGCCTTTATGGAAGCCGAGGATATAAAGAGCAAGGTGGAAGAGGTAATGGGTTGGTAAAGGTAAAGATTTGCGGGATAACCAATCTGGAAGACGCGCTGGCGGCGTTATTCTGCGGTGCCGACGCGATCGGGTTCGTATTCTATAAAAAGAGCCAGCGCTATATAGATCCTTTGAGGGCCGCGAATATTTCGCGCATCCTGCCGAAAGGCATCTTGCGCGTGGGGGTATTTGTCGACGAAGATCGCGCGTCGGTAAAGAAAATAGCCAGGCTTTGCGGCCTGGATATGCTGCAGTTCCATGGAGGCGAGTCGGCGGATTATTGCCGTTCTTTTAAAGGGCATAAAGTGATCAAGGCTATCCCCGTGGCGGATGGGCTGGACCTTAAAGGGTTGTCTGCCTGGCGAGGCTGCGGGTTACTTTTTGATACCTGCTCGAAAGGCGCCTTCGGTGGAACAGGTAAAAAGTTTAACTGGCATTTATTGGGAAATCCGGATAAAATAAAAGGGACTGTTTTTATTTCAGGCGGGTTGACTTGCGCCAATGTCGGCAAAGCCGTGAAGATGTTCAGGCCCGATTGGGTGGATGCTTCAAGTTGCCTGGAATCAAGTCCGGGGAAGAAGGACCATAAAAAGATCGAGCGGTTTATCCGCGCTGCCAGGCGCGGCCGCGCTTGAATAAACTTAAAGATTACCAGAGGATATGTTTGCGATGAAGAATAAAATACCCGATAAGTCCGGGCATTTCGGTCCGTTCGGAGGCAGGTTTGTACCCGAGACGCTGATTTACGCCCTGGACGAACTGGAAAAAGAATACCTGGCGGCGAAGAGCGAGAAGGGGTTTCGCAGCGAGCTGTCCGGTTATCTTGCTGAATATGCCGGCAGGCCGACTCCTTTGTATTTGGCCAAGAACTTAAGCAGGCGCCTGGGCATAAGAAGGATTTACTTGAAGAGAGAAGATCTTTTGCATACCGGCGCGCACAAGATTAATAATACCCTGGCCCAGGCGATATTGGCGAAAAGGATGGGGAAGAAAAGGGTGATTGCCGAAACAGGCGCCGGACAGCACGGGGTGGCTACCGCCACAGTGGCGGCGTTATTCGGGATGGATTGCGATATATATATGGGCGAAGAAGATATCCGCCGCCAGGCCCTGAATGTCCTGCGTATGAAGTTGTTAGGGGCCAGGGTAATCCCGGTGGCCAGCGGCACCAGGACTCTTAAGGATGCGATGACCGAGGCCTTGCGCGATTGGGTGACTAATGTGCGCAATACT
The DNA here is from genome assembly GCA_964572435.1 of uncultured Planctomycetales bacterium. GTDB lineage: Bacteria > Omnitrophota > Gorgyraeia > Gygaellales > Profunditerraquicolaceae > UBA6249. Next base: position 4,315 of record CAZNGC010000017.1, read on the forward strand.
TATTACATTATCGGCACGGTTGCCGGGCCGCATCCGTATCCGGCGATGGTGCGCGATTTTCAGTCGGTGATCGGCAATGAGGCGAAGAGGCAGGTGTTGAAAAAGGAAAAACGCCTGCCGGATTACCTGGTGGCCTGCGTAGGCGGGGGAAGCAATTCCATGGGGTTGTTCTATCCGTTCTTCGGCGATAAAACCGTGAAGATGATCGGGGTGGAGGCCGCGGGGCTGGGGTTGTCTTCAGGCAAACATTCCGCAAGCCTCCTGGGCGGTTCAGCCGGCGTCCTGCATGGGTGCAAGTCTGACGTGCTTGAAGATGAATTCGGCCAAATCAGCAATACGCATTCGGTTGCCGCTGGCCTGGATTATCCCGGCGGCGGCCCGGAACACGCTTATTACCAGAAAATAAAAAGGGCTGTTTATGTCCCGGTTAACGATAAAGAGGCGCTTGAGGGTTTCAGGCTGTTGTCGGAGGTAGAAGGGATCATCCCGGCGCTGGAATCGGCGCACGCGGTCGCCTATTTGAGTAAATTAAACAGGAAGATAAGCAGGGATTCAGTGGTTGTTGTTTGTTTGTCCGGCAGGGGGGATAAAGATTTACATGAATCGTATTTCCAAAAAGTTTAAAGAACTTAAAACATCCGGCAGGAAGGCGTTTATCGCTTTTATAACCGCCGGTTATCCCAGTCTTGAGGCGACCGGCAAGCTCGCGCTTGAGCTTGAGAAAAAAGGCGTGGACATAATCGAACTGGGGGTGCCTTTCTCGGATCCCTTGGCCGACGGCCCGGTAATCCAGGAGGCGTCTTTGTATTCTTTGAACAAGAAGACCACCTTGCCGAAAATATTGCGGCTGGTTAGGTCTTTGCGCGCCAAAACCGGCATGCCTATATGCCTGATGAGTTATTACAACCCGATATTTTGCATGGGGGAAAAGAAATTCGTGGATGAGGCTTCTTCAGCCGGTGTCGACGGGGTGATCATCCCGGACCTCCCGCCGGAAGAGGCAAGGGATTTTATCCGATATGCCAACCGTAAAGGCCTGGACAATATCTGTTTTATCGCCCCGACCACCTCTCTGGAGAGGATGAAGTTCATATGCCGCCTTGCCCGCGGGTTCATCTATTATGTTTCACTGACCGGGGTGACCGGCCAGCGCAGGAGCCTGTCCGCCGGGCTTAAGGTAAATCTTGCCAGGGTCAAAAAGATGACTTCACTGCCGGTCTGCGCGGGTTTCGGCATATCCACTGCCGCGCAATTAAAGGACGTACAGAGCGCCTGCGACGGCGGGATTGTCGGAAGCGCCATCGTCAGCCGGATACGCGAAAATCTTAACCGCCGGGATATGGTCAAGAGGGTGGGTAATTTCGTGGAAAGGTTCAGATAATGTATAGGAAGAGCAGGTTGTCAAACGGGCTGAGGGTTATCACCAGGCGTTTAAAAGGAGCGGGCAGCCTTTCACTGGGGATCTGGATTAACGTCGGGGGCCGTTACGAAACGGAGAAAAGCAAAGGGATCTCGCATTATCTCGAACACCTGCTTTTTAAGGGAAGCGAGAAATATTCCTGCCGTCAGATCAAGGAGTCGATTGAAGGCGTAGGCGGGGCGTTGAACGGTTTTACCTCGGAAGAGCTTACCTGCTATCTGGTAAAAATCCCCAGCCGGTATATGGCCAAGGCCTTGGATATCCTCTCCGACATGGTTGCCGCGCCGCGCCTGAAGCAGGAGGATATCGGGAAAGAGCGTACGGTTATCCTCGAGGAATTGAAGATGTACAGGGATCTTCCGCAGAGCTATGTTTACGAGCTGCTGGATGGGCTACTTTGGCCGGATCAAGCGCTCGGGGCGCCGGTAATCGGTACGGTAAAGTCTGTTAGCGGCATTGACCGCGGGGCGCTCGTTGAATTCCAAAGAAAACATTATTCCCCGGCGAACATCGTGGTCAGCGCCGCCGGATTAGTCGATCATGATTTACTGGAAAAGAGGGTCGCCGGAATCTTCGGGAGGAAAGACCCTGGATCGCCGAATGTTTTCGCGGGGGTAAGAGAGGCTCAGGATAAGCCCCGGCTTAAGATTTTCCATAAAGCTACCGAACAGACGCATATGGCTTTAGGGTTTCACGGCTTGAGGCGCGACCATCCGTTGAGGCATGCCCAGGCGTTGCTGCACGTAATTCTTGGTGGCAATATGTCCAGCCGTCTTTTTAACGAGGTTAGGGAAAGCAGGGGGTTGGCTTACGAGATCGGCACCCTGACCAAGCGTTACCGCGATACCGGGGCTTTCGTGGTGCACGCCGGAATAGATAACCGTAAAGTGGTCCCCTGCCTGGAGTTGATCCTTAAAGAACTGGGCAGGACGAAGAGCAGGCTGGTTACGGACGGCGAGTTCAAGAGGGCGAAAGATTTCTATATCGGGCAGTTGATGCTGACCCTGGAAGATACGATGGAGTACATGCTCTGGATGGGAGAGAGCATGACCTGCCTGGATAAGGTATACACGCTGGAGGAGGTTATCAAGGGCGTGGAAAGAGTGGATATCGGTGATTTGCGCCTGGTCAGCCGGCAAATATTCAAACGCGAAAAGATCAACCTGGCCCTGATCGGCCCCCTGAAAGAAGAAAATAAAAAGATATATTCCAAGCTCGGTATCGATTAGAAAATGATCATCATCCTTTTGTTATTGTCCCTGGTGGCACTTTCCTTTTTCTTTTCATCGGCAGAAACCTCGATCATCGGATTGAGCAAGATACGCCTGCGCCACATGCTGCGCAAGGGCGTCAAGGGCGCCCAGAGCGTGCAGCGGGCGTTAACCAAGCTGGACAAGGTGATTGCCGCCATCCTTATCGGCAATAACCTGGTGAATATCGCTATTTCCTCGATTGTCACCGGGATCTTCGTGCAGATTTACGGTTACCGCTGGGGGGTGGCCGTATCTACCTTTGTAACGACTATCGTCCTCTTGGTCATGTGCGAGATTACCCCGAAAATACTTTCCGCCAAGCACGCCGAAAAAGTGGCTGTGCTTACCGCTCCGGCGATGGAATGGATAACCGCGGCCCTGAAGCCGCTGATTGCCTTTTTTATCGGCATCAGCAATTTTATACTCAAGATTTTCGGTGTGGATTATTCCAAGCGTTCTCCCCTGATTACCGAAGAGGAGCTGCGCACGATGATCGAGATGGGCAAGGAGGAGGGCGTCTTGAGCGAGGAAGAACGCGGGATGCTCCACCGTATTTTTGAGTTCGGCGATACGAAACTTGGCGACGTGATGGTGCCCAGGGACAAGATTGTAGCCGTGAATATCAACACAGGTTCCGATGACCTGCTCAATATTTTCGTGGAGGAGGGGCACGCCAGGCTTCCGGTTTACAGCGGCTCCCTGGAGAGCGTCGTAGGCATAGTTTACGCCCAGGACCTGCTTTATATATTGAGGGAAAAAGGCCTGTTTTTATTGCAGGATATCCTGCATGAAGCTTGTTATGTCCCGGAATCGATGCGGGTCAACGAACTCCTCAAGAAATTCCAGGCGGAGAAGATCCAGATCGCCATCATTGTCGACAAAGACAAGAAAACGCTCGGTTTGGTTACCTTAGAAGACCTCCTGGAGGAGATTGTCGGGGAGATCGAAGAGAAACATTCCAAGAAGAGGAAGCCCGCCGGATAAAAACGCGCATTATCCCATAGGTTCGTTATATATTTACGGGCGGCGGATGCCGCGCTTTCCGCATAGCGGAAGCGCGAACTTGAGCGGGGAATCCGGCAGGCAGATATATAAGGCGGTTATGCGAATCGGGCTTTGCCGGCTAAGAATTGTTTGACAGGAAAAGGCCGCTATGATAATATTAACCATACGGCAAGATGCGTATTCTTCATAAAAAGGAGGATTCAGATGGCTGAAACAGGATATTGCGTGAAATGCAAGGGAAAGAAGACCATGAAAGATGAGCAGAAGGTGACCATGAAGAATGGCCGCGCGGCTGTAAAAGGCAAGTGTCCTGATTGCGGGACCGGAATGTATAAGATTTTAGGCAAGAAGTAAGGAATCATACCGAAATAGGAGTTAAAGATAGAATCAAAAGAGTTGGCTCAAGCCATTGCCCGGGCCGCTAAATCCGTGAAAGCGGAGGACGTGGTTATACTCGATGTTTCGAAACTGGCGGGTTTTTGCGATTATTTCGTGGTTGCCAGCGGAAATTCTTTAAGGCAAACCACGGCGATTGCACAGGCAATTCGTGAAGGCTTGGAAAAAGCCGGGATAAAATCTCTCTCAAAGGTTGGACGGGGCGAAGAAAGCGGCTGGATCGCCCTGGACTATGTCTCAGTTATCGCCCATGCCTTTTATAAACCTATGAGAGAGTTTTATTCTTTAGAAGGGCTCTGGTTTGACGCCAAGAAGGTCAGGGTCTGCGCCGGAAAGCGAAAATAACCCGCCATCCGGCGTCTTCATTTCCGCAACCAAAATGCAGAAGAATATCCAGGAAGAACTTACATCTCTCCTCAAGCGCGCGCTTGAATCAGGCGGGTTGAATAAAATCGCTCCCGAAGAAGTCGCGCTCGATTTGCCCACCGACAGCCGTTACGGTGATTTTACCACCAATGTCGCTTTAAAGTTAAGCAAAGTCCTTAAGAATTCACCGCGTAATATCGCCCTGATAGTCCTTGAATCGGTGAACAAGGAGATCGCGGGTTTCGAACACAAAGGGCTCATCTCTCAGGTAAAAGTCGAGGGAGCGGGCTTCATAAATTTCTACTTGAACCCGGATTATTTCTACAGCCAGCTGGCAAAGATAATCACGCTTGGTGAGGACGCCTTGAAAGATGGGCTGGGCAAGCGCAGGAAAGTGCTTATCGAATTTGTCAGCGCCAATCCTACCGGTTCCTTGTCGGTCGCCCATGCCCGGCAAGCGGCGGTAGGCGACTGCCTGGCGAATATCCTGGAGTTCCTCGATTTCGACGTGCAGCGCGAATATTACCTGAACGACGAAGGCAACCAGATCAATATCCTGGGCAAATCCGTGCAGCTGCGCGGGGAAGAGCTGGCCGGCAAAGAGGTGGAATTCCCGGAGAATTATTACCAGGGGGATTATATATACGATATCGCCGCCGAGGCGCAGAAGCGCATGATCAGCGGCGCCTCCCTGGGGGATTTCGCCGCTGGCCATATACTCAAGATCATAAGACAGGAACTGATAGATTTTAAAGTGAATTTCGACAGCTGGTATTCGCAGAAGGAGCTGGCTAAAAGCGGCAAGATAGAGCAGGCGTTCGCCGTCTTGAAGGAGAAAGGGTTCCTGTTTGAACAGGACGGCGCGTTATGGTTCAAGTCCACCGCTTTTGGCGATGATAAGGACAGGGTAATCATTAAAAGCGACGGCAGCCAGACATACCTTGCCCCGGATATTGCTTACCACCAGGACAAGTTCAACCGCGGGTTCAGCTGGCTGATTAACCTCTGGGGCCCGGACCATCACGGCTATATCAGCCGGATCAAGGCTTCCATACAGGCGTTCGGGCATTCTCCGGATGAGTTGTCGGTAATCATCGTGCAGCTGGCCACGATATTCCGTAATGGCCAGCCCGTGCAGATGTCTACTCGCCGGGGAGAGTATATTACCTTGCGCGAGGTCCTTGAAGAGGTGGGCGCGGATGCCGCCAGGTTCTTCTTTTTGATGCGGCGCACATCCAGCCATCTTGATTTCGACCTGGAGGTAGCCAAGAAACAGAGCGCGGAGAACCCCGTTTATTATGTGCAATATGCGCACGCGCGTATTTGCAGCATACTGCGCGGAATTGCCGGCCGGCCGCCCGCAGAACTTAACCTTTCCCTGCTTAAGGAAAAAGAAGAGCTTGCCCTTATCAAGAAAATGCTCGAGTTCAAGACCGTGCTGAATATATGCCTGATTACCTGCGATCCTTACATGGTTACGGTTTATCTCCAGGAGTTGTCCGAGACCTTCCATAAATTCTACGATTTGCATCGTGTCTTAGGCCAGGATGAGGCATTGACCAATGCTAGGTTGGCCCTGATCAGGGGGGCCAAGATAGTTTTGTCCTGCGGCCTGGAGTTGTTAGGGGTAAGCCAGCCGGAAAGCATGTAAACGGCCACATGTCCACTCATAAAGTCCTGAATTTAGCTGTCCCGCATATCCACCTGCAAGATCAGCTCTCCAGAGAGTTGGGTATCTCCAGGATATTGTCCCAGGTGCTGGTCAATCGTAAAATAAAGTCTGTTTCCGAGGCGGAGAAGTTCCTCAAGGCCGGGTTGGACGATTTGTTCAGCCCGGATTTGTTTTCCGGTATGCCTGCGGCCCGCGCCCTGGTGAAAAAGGCGCTTGAGAATAAGGAAAAGGTGATGGTTTTCGGAGATTACGACGTAGACGGGATAACCAGCACCGTATTGATCAAAGATACGCTTTCCAGGATGGGGCTGGATGTTTTTCACCATATACCTCACCGTATCAGCGAGGGGTATGGCCTGAACGGGGAGGCAGTCGCTTTTGCCAGGGCTAACGGTATCAGGTTGGTGGTCACCGCGGATTGCGGTACTTCCGATTACAAAGAAGTCGAGGGATTGAGGCGGGCGAACATAGACGTGATTATCACCGATCATCATGAAGCGCAGGGGGCTTTCCTGCCTGCTTCTTCAAGCCTGATCAACCCCAAACTAAAGGGTTCGGGTTATCCTTTCAGGGACCTGGCAGGGGTCGGCGTAGCTTACAAATTCTGCCAGGCCTTAAGCGGTTCCGTGCTTGATGAGGAACTCGACCTGGTTACCCTGGGCACGATCGCCGACAGCGTACCTTTGAACGGGGAGAACAGGATTATCGCCAGGGAAGGGCTTTTACGTCTCCCGCTCACCAAAAGGAAAGGCCTGCGGGCGATAATCGACAATGCCGGTGTAGGGAACAGGAAATTCAATTCCACTTATGTCAGTTTTATCATTGCCCCGCGCTTAAACGCGCCAGGCAGGATGTCCAGCGCGGATCTTTCTTTAAGGCTTCTGATGAGCAGTGATTACGATGAGGCGCAGAAACTGGCCGCCGAACTGGAACAGTTAAACCGCCAGCGCCAGAAGGTGGAGGCGAAGATTTTAGAGGAAGCGGAGGAGATGATCAACCGGCAGGTCAATTTCAAGGAGCATAAAGTGATCGTGATCGCCAAGGATGATTGGCATCAGGGCGTCCTGGGGATTGTCGCCTCCAAGCTTGCCGACAGGTTTTACCGTCCGGCAATCGTCATTTCCCTGGATAAGGATTTATGCAAAGGCTCGGGCAGGTCGATCAAGAATTTTCATCTTTTTCAAGCCCTCGCGGATTGCCGCGGGCTTTTGGACAGTTTCGGCGGCCATGCCCATGCTGCCGGCCTGTTGATTACCAGGGACAATATCGATGAATTCAGGAAGACCATAAACAAGCTGGCGCATGAGCGCCTGGACCTGGCTGATCTGCTCCCGGGCATAGACGTGGACGCGGAACTTGTTTTGGCTGATTTGAACGATAAGGCGGTCAGGGAGCTTGGGGCACTTGAGCCGTTCGGCATGGGCAACCCCGAGCCTTTATTTTACACGCGCCTGTTGAGATTGAAAGGCCAGCCGCAGGTTCTTGGCCGTGAAACCCTCAAGTTTTGGGTAACCGATGGAACGCTTACCTGCCAGGTCATCGGTTTCGGAATGGCCGGTATGTTTGACAGCCTTACGCAGGCGGAGTCATTTGATCTGGTTTATACGCCGAAGATAGACAGCTGGCGCCAGGAGGAGTCGGTTATCCTCGAGGCCAAAGATATATTTCTTAAGTAGAGGATTTTACTCTTGGGGCGGCTTTCTTGAAAGCGCCCTTTTTGATACATTTGGCGCAGATATAGACCTGTTTTGAATGCCCGTTTTCTACGATACGCATTTTCTGCAGGTTAGGAAGAAACTCACGCCTGGTCCAGCGGGCAATCTTTGATCCTGTTCCACCCTTGGCTTTATATTGTCCTTTTCTGGACAGGGTTTTACCGTCAAGTGATCCTTTTCCGCAAATAGCACATTTTTTAAGCATTTTCAGAACTCCTGTAGTTTTTTGTCAAGTTCATTAAGTATACTTGAAATCGCGGGATTGTCAAGATAGAATATGCCTTAAAGAAGGAGGGGATATGAAAGTTAACAAGAAAATAGGAGTGTTATTCCTGGTTTTCGCGCTGTATACCCTGGTGGGGATGGCCTTGGACAACGATGCTTTCTGGAGCGTTTATAATTACGTGACCCTGGTATTGTCGATTTCAAGCGGGCTGGTACTTCTTAAACAGAGATAAACCGGAAATGCGGATAACGCTGCCGCAGGTAAATTTCCAGAACCTTCTTGAGGTATCTGCCATAAGTGTTATAATAAAACAAATTCCATAAGTGGTCCGGGGATGCGCGAGCATGCCCGGAGGTTTGTGGATGGTCGGGCCGCCATCTTGTATATTCGGCAGGTAGGCGGTTTTTATTTTTATCGGGGGTATTCGGGATGAAGAGAGTTCTTTTGTTTATCTTGCCAATATTGATCCTGGTGGCGCTCGGCTTTATTGTTTCGGGTATTATGCAGGCCCGTTTCACGGAAGACAAATTAATGGACGATCTCAAACGGAAGGCCCGTTCGGTTGATGAGAGCCTGGAGCTTGCCGCCAGGTACATCCTGGTCAATAACGACCTTAAGCAGGCCAACCGGCTGGTCGATAGTTTCCAGAAGAGGGAGAGGCTGCAGGGTTGTGTTATCTATGACAGCCAGGGCCGGATACTGGCGATCACCGAGAGGTTCTCCGACTTCGGGGAAAGAGAGAGGCCGTATCTTAAGGAAATACTGGTTTCCGGTTCTCCCCGCGGGATCCTGGAAAAGTTTAAAGAGTACTCGGTGTACAGTTATATCCTTCCCGTCTTTAGCGACGACGGCAGCGTACTGGGGATGGTGGAGGTGATTTATGATACCTCATATATGTTTTCCACGCTGGCTGAACTCTGGAAGAAAATCGGGGTTACCTCCGCCGTGCTTATCCTTTTGATAGTCCTTGCCGCCCTGCTGATCCAAAGGCAGATTTTCATCATGCCCGTGCGCAGATTGACCGAGTGGTTTACGCATTTTCAGAGAGGGGAGACCGATAAATTGAAACCTTTCACCGAAAAAGGCGAATTCGGCAAGTTGATCAGTGAAGTCGAACAGGTGGCTTTGAGCATAAGGGTTGCCCGCAGGACCATATCTGACCAGGCGCACGCCAGGCTGCAGAAAGAGGAGATCTGGACAGAGTCAAAACTGAAGGACCTCATACACGCCAAGCTGGGGGAGAATTCTTTGTTCGTTGTTTCCAACAGGGAACCGTATATGCACGTCGCGGATGAAATTACCGGCAGGGAGGTCTGTATCAGGCCGGCAAGCGGGGTGGTTACCGCGATCCATCCGATATTGGCGGCTTGTGGAGGCACCTGGGTTGCCCACGGCGGAGGCAGCCTTGATAAGAAATATGTCAACTCCAGGGACAAACTTGGGGTTCCTCCGGAAGATAACCGTTACATACTCAAGCGCGTATGGCTGAGCAAGCAGGAGGAACAGGGGTATTATTACGGTTTCTCAAACGAAGGGCTGTGGCCGCTCTGTCATAATACGCATACGCGCCCGCTTTTCAGGGATTCAGACTGGAAGATATATAAGGAAGTGAACCAGAAGTTCGCCGACAGCCTGCTGAGCGAGCTCCCGGCGGGAAGCCCGTTTATCTTCGTGCAGGATTATCATTTTACGCTCCTGCCGAAGATGATAAAGGAGAAACGGCCGGAGGCGAAAATAGCCTTGTTCTGGCATATACCCTGGCCTACGCCCGAGGCCTTCATGATCTGCCCATACCAGAATGAAATACTTGAAGGCATGCTCGGTTGCGACCTTATAGGTTTCCATGTGCAGAACCACTGCAACAATTTCTTGGATACCGCCAACCGCCTGCTTGAATCGCGCGTGGATACCGAGAGGTTCAGTGTTGTGCGCAGCGGCAAAGAAACATTTGTGCGGGCTTTTCCGATCAGCATCAACGGGCATATCGCGGACGGTTCTTTTAAGGTCGATCCGTTAAGGGAAGTGGAGAAATTAAAGCAGGAGTTCGGGCTTAAAGACGAGGTCGTCGCCGTCGGCGTGGACAGGATCGACTACACGAAAGGCCTGGTGGAGAGGATATTGGCGGTAGACAGGTTCCTTGAAAAGTATCCCGGGTATAAAAAGAAATTCGTTTTTGTCCAGCTTGCCGCGCCCAGCCGCACGCACATCAAGCGTTACCATGATCTGATCGGCGAGATCGACGAATTGGTAGAGAAGACCAATTGGAAGCATATAGACGGCGGGTGGAAACCGATCATTTACCTGAAAAGGCATTTTTCGCAGGACGAGATCCAGCCTTATTATAAACTGGGGGATATCTGTATTGTCAGTTCTCTGCACGACGGGATGAATCTGGTGGCCAAGGAGTATATCGCCGAGAAGGACGATTTGTCCGGGTGCCTGATCTTGAGCCAGTTTACCGGCGCCTCCCGCGAGCTTACTGACGCTATCCTGGTAAATCCCTATTCCATAGAGGAATTCGCCGATAGTATAAGGTTGGCGATCGAAATGCCCGCAGATGAGAAAAGGCGGCGCATGGAGAATATGCGCAGGGTGGTCGCGGAGAATAACGTTTACCGCTGGGCGGCAAATATCATTACGGAATTGGCTGCGTTAAAGAAGATATAAATAAAAAACGAGGTGGATATGTTAAACGATCTTTTTACGAGGTTCCCTTTGCTGGTGGAGATATCCGTACCGCTGGCTATTTTCCTGGTCGTTCTTATTTCGCTATTGATTGTCAGGAGGATAATATCCGGACGTCTTTCGTATTGGGCAAAGAAAACCTCTACGCAGCTTGACGATATAATCCTTCAGACGGTCAGGGGGCCGTCTTTGATAATCTGCCTGATGTTGAGCGTGTATTTTGCCCTGCAGTTTTCCAGGCTGCCGGATAATATCATGAACGTGATGAGCAGGAGCATCCTTGTGCTGGGGATAATTTCGGTCGTCTTGGCCCTGGCAAACCTCTTGTCCGGGATGATTAAATTTTATACATCCAAGATCGATTCCGGCATGGCGGTTACCAGCCTTACCCAGAATGCCGCCAGGATCTTTGTTTTCCTGATCGGCGCCCTGATTATACTCAACAGCCTGGGGATATCCATAACTCCGATACTGGCGACATTGGGGGTAGGCGGCCTGGCAGTTGCTTTGGCCCTGCAGGACACCCTGACCAACCTTTTCGCCGGATTCAATATCACTATGGCCAAACAGATTAAGGTCGGTGATTATGTCAGGCTGGATACCGGCGAAGAAGGTTATATAGTGGATATCAACTGGCGTTCGACCAAGATCAAGATGCTTTCGAATAACCTTGTGCTTGTCCCTAACGACAAGATAAACAAGGCTATCGTCACGAATTACTTCCTGCCGGACAAAGAGACTGCAGTCCTGGTCGACGTGGGGGTGCATTATAAGAGCGACCTGGAGAAAGTGGAAAAGGTTACCTGCGAGGTCGCCAAGTCGGTAATGCAGGATGTAAGCGGCGGGATCGCTTATTTCGAACCGTTCATCCGCTATAACTCATTCGGAGATTCCTGCGTCAAGTTTTCGGTTATTTTAAGGGCCAGGGAATTCGTCGATCAGTACATGATAAAACACGAATTCATCAAAAGGCTGCATAAGCGTTACGCCCAGGAGGGTATCAACATACCGTATCCGATAGTGGCGGTGAACTACGGCCAGGAAAAGTCATCTTAAAGATAATGCGCTATATCTTCGACTATTTGGACAAGATAAAAGAGAGAATGAAGGGAAACAGGGTATTCCTTTTCATTGATTTCGACGGCACGCTGGCCCCCATCGCCGATACGCCGGATAAGGCGTCGCTTCCTCCGGAGACGAAAAAGATACTCGGCATGTTGGCAAAGAAGAAGGGTTTCAGGGTGGCCCTGGTCAGCGGCAGGGACCTGGCCGGCCTGAAAGAGAAAGTCGGCCTTAGCGGCCTGATATATTCCGGCAACCACGGGTTTCAGGTTGAAGGGCCGGGGTTGAAGAATGAATTGAGCCTGCCTGAAGGTTACAGGAAGATATTGCAGGCTGTCAAAGTGCGGCTTAAAGAGAGCCTCTGCGGGGTAAAAGGCGTTTTCATAGAGGAT
>CAZNGC010000018.1:0-16379 GCA_964572435.1 uncultured Planctomycetales bacterium
TTCTCGGCGATAAAAATTCCTTGAATTTTGAGTCATTCGAAGGTAATCTATTAGAATATCCGCAGTACAGCCGCCCGGCCAAATTCAGGAAATGGGCGGTCCCCGGGGTTTTGGTTTCCGGGGCGCACAAAAAGATCGACGCCTGGCGCAGGGCCGAGGCCCTGAAGAGGACGAAGAAAAGGCGTCCGGATTTACTCAAAAAGAAAAAATAAGTGAAAGGAGCAGCAGTAATGGATATCAAGACAATCGAATCTCAAATCGCGAAAAAAGACATGCCTAAGTTCAATGTCGGAGATACGGTTAAGGTGTTTACCAGGATCCCCGAAGGTGATAAATTCCGCCTGCATCCCTTCGAGGGCGTGGTAATCGCTAAAACCGGCTCCGGGCCAAAACTGAATTTTACGGTAAGGAAAGTTTCTTTCGGAGAAGGGATCGAACGCGTATTCCCGCTTTATTCCCCGGTTATCGAACGTATCGAGATCATCCGTTCAGGCAAGGTCAAGAGGTCCAAACTTTATTATCTCAGGAACAAAATCGGTAAGCACGCCACAAAGATAGAGAGCAAAGAAGAAAAAGCCGGTTAGTGTTAACTTACGAGAACAGCCTAAAGAGGCAGGGTTACGATCTGGTTATCGGAGTGGACGAGGCGGGCAGGGGGCCTTTGGCCGGCCCGGTGGTTGCCGCCGCGGCGCTGTTGAAGGATTATGATTTCCGTTGCCGCATAGACGATTCCAAGAAACTTACCCCGGCCTCCAGGGAAGCGGCGTTCTTTGAGATAAAAAACAAATCCATATACGCAATTGCCTCGGTAGATAACCGCCGGATCGACAGGATAAATATCCTTCAGGCGACTATCGCCGCCATGCGCAAGGCGGTGTCCGCCGTAAAGGCGCAGTTGGGCCCGACTGAACTCGGCCGCGCGTTCGTGATCGTCGACGGAAATATGCGCCTGGATTTCGGCCTTCCTTATCAGAGCATAGTTAAAGGGGATTCCAAGTCCTTGAGCATCGCCGCTTCTTCGATACTGGCCAAGGTATACCGCGACAGGCTTATGGAGAGATACCACAGGGTTTACCCGGGTTACGGCTTTGACGAACATAAAGGTTACCCTACAGCCGGACACCGCCGGGCCCTGAAAATGATCGGGCCTTCGGCTATACACCGCAAGAGTTTCCTAAAGTGCCTGGAATGAATATAGAATTCGGCAGAATGGCTGAAGAGGCGGCCGCGGGTTTCTTGAGGAGCCGCGGCTACAAGATCATCAGGCGCAACTACAGGGCCAGGTCCGGTGAAATAGATATTATCGCTTCCGAGGGTGATGCTATTTGTTTCGTGGAGGTAAAGGCCAGGCATTCGAATCTTTTCGGCTCTCCGGAAGAAGCGGTCTCATATTCCAAACAAAGACAGATTGCCAAAGCGGCAATCTCTTATTTAAGGCAGGCCGGCCTGCCGGACAAACCTGCCCGTTTTGACGTGGTCTCCCTTTTGTATTCCGGCAAGGAACCGGAGATAGAATTGATCAAGGGCGCGTTTGAATTGGATCCGAAACTTAATTTTTAAGCCAATGTATAAAGAGCAAAGCTTGAGCAAATATCTGAATGATCTTTCCGCCAGGATCCCCGCTCCCGGCGGCGGTTCCGCGGCGGCGATGAATGCCGCGATGGGGGCTGGTTTGATAACAATGGCTGTCAATTTTACCCTGGGCAAGCCGAAATACGCCAGGTTCGAAGCGGAATTAAAAAGGATATTGTCCAAGTCGGAGAAATTGAAGAGCGATTTCCTCGGCCTGGTCGACCTGGATGTGATTGCTTACCGCAGCGGCGATGCGCGCAAGGCCCTGGATGTGCCGTTGATGCTGGCCAGGCTTTGCGGCGAGGGGGTAAATTTGTGCCTGCCTCTGGCAAGAAAATGCAACCCGAACCTGATTACCGACGTGGGGATCGCCGCGGTATTCCTGGAGTCGGCTTATGTTTCAGCCTGTTTCAACGTGGAGATCAACCTGAAAATCCTGGGCCAGAAGAAGCTGGCGCAGGGCATCAGGAAAGAGCTTGCCCGGGGCGCGGGGGCCGTCCGCCTGGCCCGCAAGAAAGTGGAAGCGGCGGTTAATAAAACAATACGCGTTAAATAGCGTTAACCCGTTCCCGGATAGCGGGCGCTAAAGCGAGGGGGAAAGTGGCGAAGCTGCTGGAAGGAAAACCGATTGCCGAAAAGATAAAAGAAAAACTAAAGGCCCAGGTATCTTCTTTTGGGTACAGGCCTGTCCTGGCCAGCATTATCGTGGGCGATAACCACGGAGCCTTTTCTTACGTTAAATCGCAGGCCAGGGTTTCCGAAGAGATAGGTGTGGAATACAAGCTTTTTCAACTGGACAAGGGCATAACCCAGGCCCAGCTGGCGGATTTTATCATTAAATTGAATTCCGACAAGTCGGTCAACGGTATAATCGTGCAAATGCCTCTTCCGGGGCACATCGATTGCAGGAAGATAAGCGAGACGGTCGATCCCCTGAAGGATGTCGAAGGGATGCACCCGGAGAATGCCGGGAAACTTTTTTTGAGCGGTTCGGGTTTTGCTTCCTGCACGGCGATCGCGGTAATGGAATTGCTGGGTTCCACCGGTCTTGACCTGTACGGGAAAGAGGCTGTTGTCGTCGGCCACAGCGATATCGCCGGAAAGCCGCTGGCGCTGTTATTGCTGGAAAAACTTGCCACCGTGACAGTTTGCCATATCGCTACAACCAGCGCGGGCAGGCTTGAGGAGCATGTGAGAAGGGCCCAGGTGCTTATCGTGGCCGTAGGCAAGGCAGGCCTGATCAAGGGAGAGTGGATTAGGGAGGGGGCGGTCGTTATAGACGTGGGAATAAACAGGGTTGGCGGCAAGATATCCGGGGATGTGGAGTTTGAGAAGGCCGCCGAGCGGGCTTCATATATTACTCCGGTGCCCGGCGGAGTTGGCCCGCTGACCGTGGTCATGCTTATGCGGAACCTGATGGAAGCCGCCAGGCTCCAGCAGGCTGGATAATAAATTATGACATTCAAAGAAAAACTACAATCAGGTAAATTTCTGGTTACATCCGAGGTCGGCCCGGCAAAAGGGATCCATACGGAGCAGCTTTTGCGCGATGTCGGGCTTTACCATAAGAAATCCGACGGAATAAATGTTACGGACTTGCAGAGTTCGGTGATGCGCCTGGGTTCGCTTGCCGTAAGTTATCTGCTTAAGCAAAACGGTTTTGAGCCGATTTACCAGCTGACCTGCCGTGACCGCAACCGCCTGGCATTACAGTCGGATTTGTTGTCCGCGGCAGCCCTGGGAATAGAGAACATTTCGATTTTGACCGGTGACCATCCGGTGCTGGGAGACCACCCTGAAGCCAAACCGGTTTACGACCTGGATTCAGTGCAGCTGCTGCAGGTGGCCGGAAAGCTTGCATCCGGATGCGACATGAAAGGGAATAAGCTTGAAGGCCCGGCCCCGCGTTTCTGCCTGGGGGCGGTGGTCAATCCCGGTTCCGAACCGCTGGCTCCGCAGATCATGAAGATGGAAAAGAAGATAGCCGCCGGAGCGGAATTCTTCCAGACCCAGGCGATCTTCGACTTAAAAACTTTCGAGGATTTCGTCTCCAGGACCCGGCATTTTAAAGTACCGGTAATAGCCGGGATAGTTTTACTTAAGTCCGCTTCGATGGCCAGGTTTATGAACGAGCACGTCGCCGGGATACTTGTCCCGGAAGAGATGATCAAGGCGATGGATGAGGCAAAAGACAAGGCCGCTGTTTCGGTGGAAATAGCCAGCCGCCTGATCAAACAAATCAAACCTATGTGCCGGGGGGTGCATATCATGCCCATCGGCTGGCATAAAATCCTGCCTGATGTCCTGGAGGCCTCCGGATTGTAATGGCGAATTTACCGCAAATACCGGGAGCGAGAAAAAAGGGAGTAGTCCTTTTAACCTCCGCCGACGGCCTCGATAAGCTGGAAGAATACCATGTTAACGATACCGTCTGTATCGACGGGCCTTCCGTTGTCACTCTTAATCTGGCGGAGAAGATCCGCGAAAAATACAAGGTCGGGGTTAAAGTCGTAACCGCGGATGAGCCGCTGAAGGATTTGCCGCAGGATATCGAGGTTGTCGCCAGCCCTATACAGGAGATTGTCGGAGAAGGCAGGGCGGAGGCGGTAAAATTCAAGAACGGCAGGGCCGTTGGCGTCTGCCTGGTGGTATTCGCGGACGAGTCGATGGCTCACGGGCTGCCGCAGCCGCCGGTTCAGGTTGAGCAGGCTGATTTGTTTATGCAACTCGGCATAAAAGGTTCGCAGGCGGTATTGGATCTTACCCGCCAGTCATTGGAGGCGGCGGCCAGCCAAAAAGGAAAAGACGCCAAGATTGGGTTTCCCGATACAAATTATTATCTTCCCCTGATTAACGCTTTGTTAAATATCGAAGTAAAAACCATCGGTGATTGTTTTTCCGCTTTTGCCCAGGCTGAATCGCTGGCCAGGGGAGAGGCGCATTTCGGCGGCCCGGTCATAGATGCCATGGGAGGGCTTTTGAACAAAGGCGTATCCGCGCTGATCTGTGAAGAGATCCTGGCGGCATTAGCCGTACTGAACCGGGAGCATCCTTTTTCCGGAACTGGTTTTATCCCGGATAAAACATTAAGGTCTCTCGGGCTGCAGCTGGCCGACGGCAGGATTTCCGGGGTTGCCGTGATCATCGGCCCGGCTAAGGATGAACAGGCGGCAGCGGAGTTGGTCAGGGATTTTCAGTCCAAGGGGATAGTCAGTCTTTTGGCGTCCAGCGCAGGCGGATTAACCTTCAGGCAGCAGCTTGAAAATAAAGGGATCATCCCTGCCTTGGAGAATTATATCGTGGATCTGGGCAGCGATTATCTTTCCGTGGTCTACGCGGTGAATTTTTTCTGCCGGGCCCCTTTGGTTTATGGTTTGATCAAACCCGGACATCCGGCGGAGGCCGCGGAATATATACGTAACCGCATACCGGCCTTCCTATTACTGCTCGGCAGGATGGATGAAGTTTTGGCAATTACCGGGTTTGGCGCCATGGCCTTGGGCATGCCGGTGATTACCGATGCAGACATTCCTTCTTTGCCGAAAATCGAGACTACCATTTTTGAGGCCCTGGTTTCGGAAAAAGATTACCTGAAGATTCCTGCCAAATGCGTGTTGGCCAGGGGGATAAAGGTTAAAGTTGCCCAGGTAAGCGTGCCTGTTCCGTACGCGGCGGCATATGAAGGCGAACGCGTGCGTAAAGAAGATGCGGCGGCGGAGTTCGGCGTCGAATCCGGTCCGGCCATTGAATTCCTGGAAATGAAAGACGAACCCGAGGTTGAAGACGGGAAGGTTGAACTCATCGGCCCGGATATCGACCAACTCGGACGGGAATCGAAATCCATGCCTTTGGCGATTGCCGTGGATGTTTTCGGCCGCAGGATGCAAAAGGATTTTGAGCCGATACTCCAGCGCCAGATACATCGTTTCCTGAATTACGCGATGGGCCTGACGCATATGGGCCAGCGCGACAGGCTCCGGTTAAGGATATCCCGTGATGCATTTGAGAAAGGGTTCAGGCTTAAACACCTGGGCGTGATATTGCACGCTATGCTTCATCAGGAGTACAGCGCGATAGTGGATAAGGCGCAGGTGAAGATTTATACCGGAAGTGACGATGTCGAACGCTTAAGCAGCCAGGCGCGGGTTGTTTTTGACGGGCGCGACGAGCGCCTGGGGGCAATGACCGACGAAAACGTGGATACGTTTTATTCATGCCTGATCTGCCAGTCTTTCGCCCCGAACCACGTCTGTATTATTACCCCGGAACGCCCGGGTTTGTGCGGCGCTCATTCCTGGCTTGATGCCAAGGTTTCTTTTGAGCTCATCCCCAGCGGGCCGAACCAGCCGGTTGAAAAAGGCAGGCTGCTGGATGAACGCCTCGGGCAATGGGAAAACGTCAACCGGTTTGTGTGCCAGAAATCCAACAAGGCTATCGAAAAGGTAAGTATGTATTCGCTGATGGATTCCCCGCATTCTTCCTGCGGATGTTTTGAATGCATAGTGGCGATTGTACCGGAGGCCAACGGCGTGATGATCGCACACCGGGATTATCCCGGGATTACGCCTTCGGGGATGACTTTTACCAGCCTGGCCGCTTCCGTAGGCGGGGGTGTGCAGGCCCCGGGATTCTTAGGCGTGGGGAAACTATATATCGCCAGCAGAAAATTCATTTCCGCCGAAGGCGGCCTGAAACGCGTAGTCTGGATGTCCAGGGAATTAAAAGATGCGCTGGCGGATAGCCTGAAGAAGAGAGCGGAAGAGATCGGAGAACCTGATTTGTTGGATAAGATCGCCGATGAAACAAACGCGGTAAATTCTGAAGAACTGTTGGCATTCCTGCGCCAGGCGGCCCACCCGGCGTTGAGTATGGAGCCGATAATATAACCGCGGCATGGTTAATTTTTCTCTTGACGTAAGTGTATTAAATGTATATAATTAGTGCAATAAAAATGAATATCCGTTCCCTGCCTAAATTCCTGTTTGTTTTAACCATCACATTGAACGTTATTTGCTGCGGCGGTTCTCTTTTTGCCCAGGATAGCGCCTCCGATGCCTCGTCTTCCGGTGATTATTCCTTGCCTGAACAGGCAAGGAGGTACCGTGAAGAGGGGCTGGAAAGACAGCGCATGGGGGACATACAGGCGGCAATGACTTTATATCAAAAGGCAATCGCGTTGGATCCAGCTTACGCGGTTGCCTATAACGACTTAGGCGTGATTTATGAAGCCGCCGGTTTTCCCGAGAGGGCTAAGGAAAGTTATTTCACGGCGATCAGGGTTGACCCGTCGTATTTGAGCTCATACAGTAATATCGCTCTTTTCTACGAGGAACAAAGGGACCTGGACAGGGCAGCTTTTTACTGGGCCAAGCGCGCCGAGCTGGGGGATATAAACGATCCATGGACGCAGAAGGCGGCCAGCCGTTTCAAGGACATCCGCGCGGTTTTATCGACCAGGCCGGAGGCCGACGCCAGGGAAGAAGATGTCCTCGGGCTGATCAAGGACGTTTCGACTTATAAATCCGCCTTTACCAAAGCCGATAAGGCGCAGTCGCAGAATCATTTGCGCAGGGCAGGCGCTTATTATAAAAAGAAAAGATTGACCGCGGCGATCAGGGAGGCTTACAAGGCCCAGGACCTGGACCCGGCAGGCCAGGAGGTCAAGGATTTCTTCCAGAGGGTGGATGCTGACCCGGCAAGCGCGGCGGCATACAACGATTTAGGCGTGGCTTATGAGGCGGCCGGAGAACAGGAAAGGGCTGAAGAATGTTATTTGAAAGCCATCAAGTTCGATCCGACATTATTGACCGCTTACGTTAATATCGCGCTCTTTTATGAAAAGAAACGCGACCTGGAAAAAGCAGAATTTTACTGGGCAAAACGGGCGCAATTAGGTTCGCCTGAAAATCCCTGGAAGCAGAAGGCTGCTAACCGGGTCAAGGACATCCGTACTGTTTTATCCAGCACGCCGGTTGCCGATGAGCGCGAAGAGGAAATATTGGGGTTGATCAGGGATGTGGCAAAGTATAAATCCGCGGTCAACAGGAACGATAAAACTCTCGCCCAGGACCATTTCAACAAGGCCAAGCAGAGTTTTAACAAGGGAGACCTGGCTACCGCGATAAAGGAGGCCTTGGACGCCCAATATTTAGACCAGGATAATCCGGAGATCGAGGCGTTTATTGAGAAGGCGGAGCTTAGGGCTCTGTCGCGCTAGTATCGCGCACCGCAGAAATTCTTTCCTTATAGTGAATTCCTTTTATATTTAATTGATGGCCGAAAAAAGATTATTCCTGATTGATGCCACCGCATTTTGTTATAGGGCTTTTTACGCCTTAAGCGGGCTTTCCACCGCTTCGGGCCAGCCGACCAACGCCGTTTACGGTTTCTTGAACATACTGAACAGGATACTCAAAGAGCAGAAGCCGGATTATCTGGCCTGCTGTTTCGATGTTTCCAGAGATACTTTCCGTCAGCGGAAGTTCGCCCAGTATAAAATGCAGAGGCCGGCGATGCCGGACGGCTTAAGCAGCCAGATACCGATAATCAAGGAGATTATCTCCGCTTACGGGATCCCCATTTTCGAGAAAAAGGGTTATGAGGCCGACGATATTATCGCCGAGCTTGCGAGGAAGGGCGCGGCCAGGAAAATGCGCGTGGTCGTGGTGAGCAGCGACAAGGATATACTGCAGCTGGTTAATGAGCGTATTTCGGTGCTCAATCTTTATAAAGACAACGGCGTGCTCTATGACGAGGAAAAAGTGGAAGACGCCTTTGGGGTCAGCCCCGGGCTGACCGTGGATCTTATCGCGCTTATGGGGGACGAGGCTGACAACATACCCGGCGTTCCGGGCATCGGGGAGAAACCCGCTGCCAGGCTTATTTCAGAATTCGGCCATATCGAGAAGCTGATCAAGAATATAGAGAAGATTACTCCCGCCAAGATCAGGGATGCGGTCGCGGAAAATATCGAACGCATAAGGTTGAACAGGGAATTGATATCTCTGGATGAGAAGGTGGATATGGACCTGGACCAGGGTAAGCTTAAGCTCGGCATTCCAGATTACAAGGAGCTCGGCAGGATATTCATGGCCCTGGAGTTCAAGACTTTCCTGAAGGAACTTCCCGTGCAGGCCCAGGAGGCGCCGGAGGCCGGGCTTGAAGAGCTTGGTTCCGGAGAGCTGAAGGCGCTGCTGGAGAGCGGCGGGGAAGCCGCGCTTTACGGCGATAGCGCCGGGCAGCTGTATTTCTCCTCGGCCGGCAGGATATTCAGCCTTGAATCCGATCCGGCGAGCCTGCGCACGCTGCTCAGCGATATCCGGATTAAGAAAACGGGGTTTGATCTTAAGAAACTGAAGGTTTCCCTTTTCCGGCGAGGGTTGCTTTTAAGCGGACTGGATTTCGACGTGATGATCGCCGCTTATCTTTTGAACCCTTCGCGCTCCAGCTACGCGCTTGCCGATTTGGCCCTGGAGAACCTGGGTGAATTTGTGCGCGAGGAGGCGGAAGGTATCGAGGCTAAAAATGCGCTAAGGCTGGTAGTTAAATTGAAGCCTGTATTGAAAAAAGCCCTGGAAGAGAAAGGGCTTACCGATTTGTTCGCCGGGCTGGAGATGCCTTTGTCGGGCGTGCTGGCGGAGATGGAAGAGGCCGGGATAAAACTTGACCTGGATCTGCTTAAAGATCTGTCGCGCGATATCGAAAAGAGGCTGATAAAGCTCATCTCGGATATATATGAGGCAAGCGGGACGCAATTTAATATAAATTCCCCGAAACAGCTGGGGCAGGTTTTGTTCGAGAAGCTGAAACTTCCGGTAATCAAGAAGACTAAGACAGGCCCGTCTACCGACGAGGAAGTGCTCAAGCGGCTCTCCGGCAGGCATGAATTGCCGGCGTTACTGCTGGAATACCGGCAGTTGTCGAAATTGAAGAATACTTATGTCGATGCCCTGCCTAAACTCGTCGATCCGCGTACCGGCAGGGTGCATACGTCTTTCAACCAGACCGGCACGGAAACCGGAAGGCTTAGCTCGAGTAACCCGAACCTGCAGAATATACCGGTCAAGACAGAGATCGGTTCAAGGATCCGCCAGGCGGTTGTTGCCGGAGAAAAAGGGTATTGCCTTCTTTCCTGTGACTATTCCCAGATAGAGCTTAGGGTATTGGCGCATCTTTGCGGGGATAAGACCCTGATCGAAGCTTTTCATAACGACCAGGACATACACCGGATTACCGCCTCGCTTATCCATGATGTCGCCGAGTCCGAAGTGACCGAGGACATGCGCGAGACAGCCAAGAGGGTGAATTTCGGGATTATCTACGGTCAGAGCGCGTTCGGGTTGAGTAAGGATCTGGAGATTCCAGTGCCCCGGGCGCAGGATTTTATCGACGCTTATTTCCTGCGTTATCCAAAGGTCAGGGAGTTTATCGACCTGCAGATCGATAAGGCGAGAAAAGACGGTTTTGTTACTACGCTTATGGGCAGGAGAAGGTATATCCCGGAAATCAACAGTAAAAATATCGGCATCCGTCAATTCGCCCAGCGCCAGGCGGTGAATACCCCGATCCAGGGGACTGCCAGTGACCTGATAAAAATGGCGATGATCAGTATCCCCGGCCTGATCAGGGCGCAGGGGTTAAAAAGCAGGATGATCCTGCAGATTCATGACGAGCTGGTTTTTGAACTGCCGGAGGCGGAGTTGGCGGTCCTGGCCGGGCTGGTCAAGAGGGAGATGGAACAGGTGAAGAAACTGGATGTGCCGATAAAGGTGGATATGAAGACAGGGAAGAACTGGCTGGATATGCTCGTTTTGCCGCAGGCCCGGGAGGCGGCAAGATGAAGATAGCGATGATTGCTTCCGAAGTTGTGCCTTTTGCCAAGACCGGCGGGCTCGCCGACGTGGTAGGGGCCTTGCCCCTGGTGCTGGAGGATTGCGGCCAGGAGGTAATCGTGATCATGCCCAGGTATAAATGTGTGAAAGATGGCACGTTCAAGACATCCAGGGTTTCCAGGAATGTTTCGAGCGCGGTGATTGGCAATGGAGTAAAGGTTTATTTCATAGAGAATGAAGCCTATTTTAACCGTGACGGGCTTTACGTGGACAAAAACGGCGATTACCGGGATAACCTGGACAGGTTTTCATTTTTCTGCCGCCGCGCGCTGGATTTGTTGAAAGAGATAGATTTCTGCCCGGACATACTGCACCTGCATGATTGGCAGGCAAGCCTGGCCGCTGTTTACCTGAAGAACCTGTATGCCGGGGTTCCTTTCTACAGGAAGATAAAAAGCATATTGACGATCCATAACCTCGGATACCAGGGCTTGTTCGCCGCTGAGGAATTCGATAAGCTCGGATTGGACAAGGGGCTTTTCGGCGTATCCGCCCTGGAGTTTTACGGCAGGATCAACATTTTAAAGGGGGGGATAATCTTTTCCGATCTTATCAATACCGTCAGCCCGACTTACGCCGAGGAGATCCAGGGCGAAGAATTGGGGTTCGGCCTGGACGGCCTGCTTAGGGAGCGCAAGGATGCCTTGAGCGGGATAGTCAACGGGCTTGATTATTATGTCTGGGACCCCAATACGGACAGTTTTATCATGCAGAACTATTCCATCGATACGATAGATGACAAGAGTTTCAACAAGCAGGATCTGCAGTCGGCTTGCGGGCTAAAACAGGATAAGGATGTGCCTGTGCTTGGGATAGTCTCGCGCCTGGTCGAGGCAAAAGGGCTGGATATACTTACCCAGGCCCTTGATGAGATGTGCAAGATGGATTTGCAATTGGTTATTCTGGGCCTGGGCGAGGCCAAATATCACCAGGCGCTCTTGGCCGCGCAAAAGAAATACCCCGGGAAGATCTCCATGAACTTGAGGTTCGATGACCCGCTGGCGCACAAGATTTATGCGGGCAGTGACGTATTTCTTATGCTTTCGAAATACGAGCCCTGCGGCCTGGGCCAGTTGATCAGCCTGCATTACGGCACGATCCCTCTGGTTTTTAAGACCGGCGGCCTGGCGGATACTATCAATAAGAATAACGGTTTTGTGCTCACCAGGCGTAATAAAGACGAATTTGTCAATCTGCTCAAGAAGGCGCTGATTGTTTTCAAGGATAAGGAAAAATGGAGGCGCCTGATGAAAGCCGCCATGAAATGCAACTTCTCATGGGAGGCCTCCGCGAAGAAATACCTACAACTGTATGCAAAGGCGAAAGAAAGCTAAGCTGGTCCTGGGGATTACCGGCAATATCGGCAGCGGCAAGAGCACGGTAGCCAGGATGTTTAAGACAAAAGATTCCTTGCTTATCGACGCGGACAAGCTAGCGCACGATTCTCTTAAGGCAGGCACACCTGTCTATAAAAAGATCGTTTCCTATTTCGGCAGCCGGATCCTCAAGGGCAGGCGTATCGACCGCGGCAAGCTTGCCAGGATAGTTTTTGTGAATAAGGCGGCGATGGCCAGGCTAAACGGCATAACGCACAAGCAGGTTATCGCGGATATCCGCCGGCTGACCAGGCAGGCGGGGAAAAGGCTTGTCCTTCTGGATGCCGCCTTGCTCGTCGAGG
Organism: uncultured Planctomycetales bacterium; assembly: GCA_964572435.1. Classification (GTDB taxonomy): domain Bacteria; phylum Omnitrophota; class Gorgyraeia; order Gygaellales; family Profunditerraquicolaceae; genus UBA6249. The sequence goes on from CAZNGC010000018.1 coordinate 12,142, forward strand.
CGGGTTTAAGGGGGATGGTCGATAAGCTGGCTGTGGTCAGGGCTTCGAGAGAGCAGCGGATCGAACGCAGCCGAAAGAGGCTTGGGCTAAGCAGGGAGGAAATCCTGGTTCGCATGGAACATCAGATTTCGCAGGGCGCGAAACTGCGTCTGGCGGATTTTATCATAGATAACAGCGGTTCAATCAATGAAACAAAAAAACAAGTTTTCGAAATAAGGAGGAAGTTGTGGAAAAGTTAGACATCAAGAATTTAAAAGACATGAAAATCGGCGAGCTGAATAAGCTGGCCAAGGAATTGAATGCCAACGGGACCAGCGGGCTGAAGAAGCAGGATTTGATCTTCAAGATACTCCAGGCCCAGGCGGAAAAAGAGGGGTTGATGTTCGGTGAAGGGGTGCTGGAGATACTTCCCGAGGGGTTCGGTTTCTTGAGGAGCCCGAATTACAATTACCTTCCTTGCCCGGACGACATTTATATATCTCCTTCGCAGATCAGGAAGTTCGAGCTGCGTACCGGGGATACGGTGAGCGGCCAGATCCGGCCTCCTAAAGAAGGGGAGAAATATTTCGCCTTGCTTAAGGTCGAGGCGGTTAACTTCGAAAATCCGGAGGAGGTAAAAGAGAAGGTTCTTTTCGACAATCTCACCCCGGTTTATCCGCGCCAGCCGTTTAATATGGAGACCAAGCCGGATGAAATATCCATGCGCATCATGAGCTTGCTTACTCCTATCGGCAAGGGGCAGCGCGGTTTGATTGTCGCCCAGCCGTATAGCGGCAAGACCGTGCTCCTGCAGAAGATCGCCAACGCCATAACCAGCAACAACCCGGATGTGGTCCTGATCGTTCTGTTGATCGACGAACGCCCCGAAGAGGTTACCGATATGCAGAGGAATGTCAAGGGAGAGGTGATTTCCTCGACGTTCGACGAACCGCCGGAACGCCACGTGCAGGTTGCCGAGATCGTGCTGGAGAAGGCCAAGCGCCTGGTTGAACATAAGCGCGATGTGGTCATTCTCCTGGACAGCATCACGCGCCTGGCGCGAGCCTACAATTCAGTAGTCCCGCACAGCGGTAAGGTGCTTTCCGGAGGTATCGATTCCAACGCCCTGCAGAAACCCAAAAGGTTTTTCGGAGCCGCGCGCGCGGTAGATGAGGGAGGGAGCTTGACTATCATCGCTACCGCTCTGATCGATACCGGCAGCAGGATGGACGAGGTCATTTTTGAAGAATTCAAAGGTACCGGCAATATGGAGAGCCAGCTCGACCGCAACCTCTTCCAGCGCAGGATTTACCCGGCTATCGACATCAAGCGTTCGAATACCCGTCATGAGGAGCTGCTGGTGAAACCCGATGTCCTGCAGAAGACCTGGATCCTCAGGAAGGTGCTCAACGAATTGAATAACGTTGAGGCGATGGAGCTTTTGATCGAGAAATTGAGCAAGACCAAGAATAATGAAGAGTTCTTAAACAGCATGAACCAGAAATAAATGAAGCCATAACTTATGGAGGCGTAGCCGGCATAAGTTATTGGCTGAATTTATCCTTGCGCGCAGGTGCAAGCAAGGATATTGTTAATATTAATTATTGAAAGGAGTATTAAAATGAAAGAGAAGATCCATCCGAATTACAAAGAGAGTACGATTGTCTGCGCCTGCGGCGAGACAGTGCATACGCGTTCCACCAAGCCGAGCATCCGCGTGGAGATCTGCTCAAAGTGCCATCCATTCTTCACCGGCAAGCAGAAGCTGGTTGATTCTGCCGGCCGCGTGGATAAGTTCATGAAGAAATACGGGAAAAAGTAAATGAAGCCATAACTTATGGAGGCGTAGCCGGCATAAGTTATTGGCTGAATTTATCCTCGCGATTAAGCGAGCAAGGATATTGTTATTAAGGATTTGACCCATGAATGAACAACTGGAGAAAATGTCGGCGCGTTATGATGAGCTGGAGCGGCTTTTAGCCGACCACGAGCTTATCGCCGACAGGCAGCAGTATAACAAGCTGGCCAAAGAACTTTCCGATATCAGGCCGGCCGTTTCACTTTATCGTCAGTTAAAAGGCCTGCTTGAGGAATCCCGCGGGCTTGAGGAAGTCCTGCTGCAGAAGCACGACGAGGATTATCATAGCCTGGTGCGGGATGAGATCAGGGAAATCGATTCCAGGAAAGCCGGGATAGAGCTTGAGTTGAAGAAGATGCTCGCCGCAGAAGACAAGGATGCCGGGCGTTCCTGTATCCTGGAGATCAGGCAGGGTACCGGAGGGGATGAGGCGGGGCTGTTCGCGGCCGACCTTTACCGTATGTATTCCAAGTACGCGGATAAAAAAGGATGGACGCTTGAGCCGATGTTTTCCAGCACAAACGAGGCCGGCGGGATAAAAGAGATTTCTTTCAGCGTAAAGGGCAGGGACGCTTACCGCTGCCTTAAATTCGAAAGCGGCGTTCACCGCGTCCAGCGGGTTCCGGTTACCGAGGCGCAGGGGCGCATCCATACTTCGACGGCCACGGTAGCGGTGCTGATGGAGCCGGAGGAGGTCGATCTGGTTATCGAGCCGAAGGATCTAAGGATCGATACGTACCGTTCCAGCGGCCCGGGCGGGCAGCATATGCAGAAGACGGATTCGGCGGTAAGGATAACGCATATCCCCACAGGCACGGTAGTCGCCTGCCAGGATGAAAGGTCACAGGTCAAGAATAAGGCCAAGGCGATGAGGGTTTTGCGCGCCCGCATCCTGGAAAACAAGATCGAGACGGAAGCAAAGAGGATATCCAGCGCCCGCAAGGTGCAGATCGGCACGGGCGACCGCAGCGAGAAGATACGCACTTATAATTTCCCCGACCGCAGGGTTACCGACCACCGGATCAATTTTACCTCGCATCAGCTGGAGTCTATCCTGGAAGGACAGATGGATGAGCTGACCGAGGCCTTGTTAAAGGCGGAAGAGGAAAAAAGGCATGAATCATGAATGAGGCAGAATTTGTTTTGACCCATATACTGGATTGCGACCGCGCATCCCTCTACCTGAACAGGGATACGCGCCTGGGCGCTCTTGCTTCCGGCTTGCTCGCTTCGGTACTCGGGCGCAGGATTTCCGGGGAACCGGTGCAATATATACTCGGGGAGACAGAGTTTATGGGACTGAAATTCAGGGTGGATAAACGGGCCCTTATTCCCAGGCCGGAAACCGAGATCCTGGTGGAGAAAGCGCAAGGAATGCTTGCTTCGGCCGGCCAGGGCGCCAGGGTGCTTGATCTCGGCACAGGGTCCGGGTGTATCGCGGTATCGCTGGCCGCCAGTATTCCTTTTGTCGAGGTCTGGGCGGCTGATATATCGCCGGATGCCTTGTGCCTGGCGCGGGAGAATGCCGCGCTTAACCATGTCTTCATAAGATTCGTGTCCAGCGACCTGTTCGCTTCGCCTGAACTAAATAACGAAAAATTTGATTTGATCGTGAGCAACCCTCCGTACATCCCGGACGCCTGCCTGGATTCCCTGGATAGGGAACTGTCTTTTGAGCCGGGGATTGCTTTAAAGGGCGGTATCGACGGATTGGATTTTTACCGGAGGATAATCGGGGATGCCGCTGGCCACTTGAAAGTCGGTGGCTGGCTGGCCCTGGAGGTAGGGGTCAGGCAGGCACCTGCCGTAGAAAAAATGCTTGGAAAGAATGGTTTTACGGGTATGGAAATAACCAGGGATTACGGCGGTATCGAACGCGTAGTCAGCGCTAAAAAAGGTGTTGAAAATGGATAAGTTGATTATTGAAGGGGGAGTAAAGTTAAAAGGAGAAGTAAGCGTATCCGGGGCCAAGAACGCGGTGCTCCCGATTCTGGCGGCGACGTTGCTTACCGACGAGCCATGCGTGATCAAGGGCGTACCGAACCTGCGCGACACCAATAGTATGCTGAAGATCCTGCGTTCTCTGGGGAAAACAGCGGAGTTCGATAAGGGTAAGGTAAGTATCTGCGCGGGTAAACCCGCCAGCTACGTAGCAGAATACAAGCTGGTTTCTACCATGCGGGCTTCTTTTTGCGTGCTCGGGCCGTTGTTGGGCAAGCTCAAGAAAGCCAAGGTTTCCCTCCCCGGAGGTTGTGTCATTGGAGTGCGGCCGGTTGATCTGCATCTTAAAGGGATCAAGGCCCTGGGAGCCGATATAAGCATAGATTCGGGTTATGTGATCGCCGAGGCGGATAAATTAAGAGGGGCTTATGTTTATCTGGGAGGCGTGTTTGGTTCATCG
>CAZNGC010000019.1:0-16321 GCA_964572435.1 uncultured Planctomycetales bacterium
GTCGGCAAAGTTTGTCATATCGCTAAGCAATTCAAGCACGCGTTTGCCTTTTAAAGCGAAATCCTCGGCCACCGCCAGCGAGATTTCCGGAACAAGCAGGCACTCTACTACCGGATTGGACGCCGTATGCATGAAAAATATCGAACGGCCGAGCGCACCGTGTTTGTCCAGGGTCTCTTTGAAAAACAGGTAATCGTCATATTTCAAACCCATGCCGCCAAGGATGATAATGTCGATCTCTGCCTGAATGGCAATCCTGGCCAAGAGTTCGTTATACGGCTCTCCGGCGATCGAGAATATTGGCAGCTTCTGCGATTCGACGAGCGTGTTGAAAACATCGATCATCGGGATGCCGGTACGGATCATCTTTTCAGGGATGACCCTTTTTACCGGGTTTACCGGCGGGGCTCCGATATCGACCATCTCCTCGGAAAGAGCTGGCCCGCGGTCAAGCGGCAGGCCGCTGCCGTTAAAAATCCGGCCAAGCAGGTTATCCCCCGTAGCCACCCGCATAGGATGCCCCAGGAACCGCACCCTGTCCCCCGTGGATATCCCTCGGCTCCCGGTAAAAACCTGCAAAAATACTTTTTTTGAATCAATGCGTATAACCTGGGCCAGAGATGAACCGCGGCTGGTAGTTATCTCCGCCACATCCGAATACCCCACATCCTCGGCCTCCACAGTCACCACATCACCGGCAATCTGAATAATATTGGTATAGATTTTTTGCATTTTATCCCGCCTTAACCTCTCTATGCCCTTCCAATAACGCCGTTATTTCTTCTTCCAGCTTCTTGAACTCGTCGCTCTCCCGGGCGGTAGAATTCCAGGTACGCAGCAGCTGTCTTAACTTCTGGAAGAAATGCAACGCTTCCTGTTTGTCTTTCAGTATAAAATCGGAAACAAGTATACCGTAAATAAAGTTAAACACGTAAATTTGCCTCTCCTGGGAAGTGGCCTCGTCTACCCGGTCAAACGCGTTTTGCTGCAGGTAAACGAAATCGAAACTTTCCCCTTTGAGATACTCGATATAATCTTTAAGAGACGTGCCTTCTTCTCCGATTACCTTCATCATCTGGAATATCTCATTGCTCCGCTGCAGGATCCTATGCGCCGCTTCTTCTTTTTCCCGGTCGATAAGCCCGCGGTATTTGCTCCAGCTGATCAACGGGTCTATCGCCGGGTACCTGCGGCTGTCCGAACGTTCGCGGGAAAGTCCGTGGAAAGCCCCGACCACCTTAAGGGTTGCCTGGGTAACCGGCTCCTCGAAATTCCCGCCGGCCGGGCTTACCGTCCCCCCGATAGTCACCGAACCGGTCAATCCGTTGTGCAAGCGCACCAGCCCCGCCCTTTCGTAAAAAGAGGCGATTCGCGACTCAAGATATGCGGGGAATGCCTCTTCGCCGGGGATCTCTTCAAGTCTGCCGGACATCTCGCGCATAGCCTGGGCCCAACGGGATGTGGAATCGGCCAACAGCAAAACATTCAGCCCCATCTGACGATAGTATTCGGCCATGGTCGTCGCCGTATAAACACTGGCCTCCCTGGCAGCGACTGGCATCGAGCTTGTATTACAGATAATTACCGTTCTGTCGATAAGCGGTTTGTTCGTACGCGGATCGGTAAGAACAGGAAAGGTCTTGAGCGTTTCAACCACTTCCCCGGCGCGTTCTCCGCAAGCAGCGATAATAACTATATCTACCTCCGCATGCCGGCTGGTCAATTGCTGTAATACCGTCTTTCCGGCGCCAAAGGGCCCGGGGATGCAGTATGTGCCGCCAAGGCTGATCGGGAAAAGCGAATCTATCAGGCGGATCTTTGTCACCAGCGGCCGCTGGGGTCTTAATTTCTCGGCATAAGACTTACTCGGCATCTTCACCGGCCCGCTTAGCTGAAGGAAGTCTTCCCGCGCTAGTCCGGAAGAGTTTCTGATCCTGTCAATCGGCTGTTTCAGATTATACCTGCCGGCCGGCGCAATGCTTAACACCTCGAAGCTCCCGCCGTATGAAAAAGGAACCATGATATAATGTTTGAATATCTTTTCCGGGACAAACCCCAGCCAGCTTCCGGCCAAAACCTTATCCCCGGGTTTTGCCAGGGGGGTAAAATCCCACCCCGCATGATCGGGGAGCGCCTCCATATATACGCCGCGCTTGAGGAAAAATCCGCATTTCTCGGCTAACGCCGGAAGGGGATTCTGCAATCCGTCGAATATCTGGCCTAAAAGACCGGGGCCCAATTCAACTGAAAGCAGCTCATCGCTGAATTCAACCGTTTCCCCGACTTTAAGCCCGGAGGTATTCTCGTAAACCTGCATCTCGGCGCGATCCCCCTTGACGCGGATCACTTCGGCCTTCAAGCGTTCCTGGCCATGCAGTATATAGACGACCTCGTTCTGGATGATATGACTGCCGGTCTCGGCGACAACCATATTGGCGTTAATTTTCACTATCTGTCCGGTTCTTTTATTTTCCATGTCAGTTTGCGATTGCCCAGTTGAACAAAGATTCTTTATCCGCTTTCAGTAAATTATCCCAACGTTCCAAAATCTTCAACTTCAATACATATGCCGCGAGAACATCGAAGTCAAAATAGTGCCCGCTTAATACCGATTCCAAAAAATCCCATCTTGCCTGGTCCAGCATCTTCTCCGCATCCAATATGGAAGAGTTACGATAAGCAGCCATGGCCAGATGCCCAATTTGGGCGTCGAAATCATCCGGCTGGCGCAGGAAACGGGACGGATCGGCCTTTTTCCTGGATGCGCGGGCACGAACCAGCTCGTTCCTCAAGATAGTTTCGAATCTTGTCCATTTCCCCAGGGTCCCTTTTGCCTCCGCCTGGCCCGGGAAACCTGATTCTCCACGGCAAATGCCGCTCAAAACCGCCAACTCTCTTTCTGAAACCAGCCCCTTGCATTTGGCGAGAAAATCCTCCCGGCTAAATGGCGGCTTGGCATTAAACTGCAGCGCCGGAAGGCTGGAAATCAAATATGTATAATATTGACCCATTTATTCCGATTTTAGTATCTTATTTAATTCCGGCCTTAATGATCCGGATATATACTCCGTCAGGGCCTGGCTGCTGAAATCAAAACTGGACTTACCGGCATCGAAACTGATAATAAACCCACTCTCGAGCTCCTGCGCGGATTTCAAAACTATCTGTTTTTTGGTTTCTTCGGCCAGCTGTTTGAAGAATTCTTTTTCCAGCTTTTCCTTATCCTGCCGGGAAAGCGAAACGACAATCTGGCTTCCCAGCGAAAGCGGCGCGGCTTTAATCAGCCCTGCGATGATCTCGGCCAGATCTTCCGTTTTCAACGCCTGGCGTAAACCATGTTTAATCAGCCTGTCCAGCATGACGCTAATCTCTCTTCTTAAGCTGATCAATAAATCCCTGCCCGCCTGCTCCAGAGAAGCCCGGGTAGATTGGTCAAGCTTATGCGCTTCGGCTTCAGCCTGTTCGATAATCTCGGCGGCCCGGATTTTTGCTTTGCCGATTATCTCCTGGGCTTTTTGTTCTGCATCCGACTTGATCTGTGCCGCCTGCTTTTCACCTGCGGCAACACCCTCTTGCCGTATCCTGGCAATTAAATCCTTTATTTCTTCTGCCATTGAACCCCCCGATATTTTACCCGGCCAAACCGGTTAAATCCTTTAGAAAACCTTCCGCGGCCGCCAGCGGATTATCTGCCTTCAAAACCGGCCTGCCTATTACCAAAAAATCGCTTCCTGCCTTTACTGCTTCGGAAACGGTCGCCACCCTTTTTTGATCGTCCCCGGAGTGGCCATCCGGCCTGATGCCGGGAGTGACGATAACAAAATCCTTTTTTATTTTGCCGCGTAAAAACTCCGCTTCCTTGGCCGAGCAAACTACCCCGTCCAGCCCCCAATCGATTCCCGCTGCAGCCATCTCCAGTACATCCCCGGAGGCGGCATTGCTGCTGGTCAAGACCGTAACCCCGATAAGCATCGGCCTGACTATAGACCGGGCATCCGCCTCTTTCTTTGCCGATTCCACGGCAGCCTCGATCATTTCCCTTCCGCCGGCGATATGCAAAGTAAACATCTTTATGTTTAAACGCACTGCCGCGGAAACCGCCTTGGCCACGGTATTGGGAATATCGAAGTATTTCAGGTCCAGAAAGACTTCCGCGCCTTTTTGCCGCAGCATCTCGACTACCGCCGGACCGTACGCAGTAAAAAGATGGCTCCCCACCTTAAAAATGTTTATTTTTGGATAAAGCGCGTCGGCAAAATTCCTTGCCTCGTCGATCGTGTCCACATCCAAAGCAAGTATGATCCTGGGGTCGCTTATGCGCATGCCTGTAATTTCCCGATAATCCCGTCCAAATTCGAAATGCAGTTATCCCTCATATATCGCCTTAATCCGGAGATTATTTCGAGGCTTGTCGCGGGATTGACAAAATTCGCGGTTCCTATGCTTACGGCGGAAGCGCCGGCAATGATAAATTCAAGGGCACTTTCCGTATCCATTATACCACCCATGCCAATAATGGGAATCTTAATTTTTTTATAAGCCTCCCAGACCATGCGCACCGCCACCGGCCGGATTGCCGGGCCGCTCAAGCCTCCCGCCCAGGAGCCGATTTTAGGGGAACGCTTTTTTACATCTATGCTCATGCCGGAAAGCGTATTGACCATGGACACTGCATCACTGCCTGCCTCCTCGGCGGCCAGGGCAATCTCGGCAATCGAAGTCACATTGGGAGATAGTTTTGCGATCAGGCATTTGACGGTCAAGCCGCGGACCGTTTTTACAACCGAATAAGTTTCCCGGGCATCCTGGGAAATCAGTTTATCCTTCTGCATATTCGGACAGGAAATATTCAATTCAATCGCAGAAACACTATCTATGCTTTCCAGTTTCTCTGCCAGGGATTGAAATTCGCGCGGATCGGCTTCGGCAGATATGCTTACAATTACCGGAATACCCAATTTCTTCAAGAAAGGAAGCTTGTCTTTGATAAAATTATCTATCCCGGGATTTTCGAGGCCGATGGAATTAAGCATTCCCGAAGGCGTTTCGCATGTGCGCGGCGGGATATTCCCCGTCCGGGGATTTACGGTAACGGTCTTGGTAACCACCGCCCCCAATTTCTTCAAATCCATGAACCCGGCAAATTCCTCCGCATAGCCAAAGGTACCCGAAGCAACCATTACCGGATTGCGCAAACAAAGCTTACCTATTTTAACGCTTAAGTCAGGGTCGATGTTTTTTACCATGTCAACTCCTCAGCCGCAAAAACCGGCCCTTCTTTACAAACTCTTTTGTAACCGGATTTTGTAGATACAACGCATCCCAGGCAGGCGCCGAAACCACAGGCCATATGCCTTTCCAGGGAAAGCTGGCAAGGTATCCCTTCTCTCCCGGAGATCTCCGCGACGGCCTTAAGCATCGGCTGCGGCCCGCAGGCGTATATGTTTCCGAACCCGGTAGGACATGCCTGCTTCGATAAGATTTCTTTCAACAACTCTGTAACCTTGCCTTTAAACCCTGATGATCCATCATCAGTAGCGACCAATACTTTGCAGCCCAAATTTCTGAATTCGCTGCGGCAAAGAATCTGTTTTTTGCTTCTTGCGCCGATTAAAACCAGATTTTTATCAGGTTTCATCTTTCCGGCCAGGAAAACTAAAGGCGCCACCCCCATGCCTCCGGCAACCAAAATATCCGGGCTCGCTCCGGTATTTTTTGCCGCGTATGTAAAACCCTTTCCGAGCGGCCCGATAATATCCAGAAACTCCCCCGGCCCCCTGCCGGACAAAATCCGCGTACCTTCTCCGACAACTTCGTAAATAACTTTAACTTTTGACCCTTTTATCCCATGGATACTGACCGGCCTCCTCAACAAGGGAAGCCCGTTATCGCAAACCTTGATCTCCAGGAATTGACCCGGAGAGGCGTTCTTGGCGATCAGGCCGGAATAAAATTCCAGGCACCAGCAGGTACCATTAACCTTTTTGTGAGAAACTATTTTAACCTTTAACTGTGCCATTGCCATAATTCTTATCTGTCCATTTGCTGAGCAAAACTATAAAAGCCATAAAAAGAATAAAAACTAAAAACAACCATGACGATTGACGGACGTAACCCCAGAAACCTCCCCTGACAACTTCCTCCCAGGATTCTACCAGAAGAGTCAAGAATAGGACCACTAGAATTGCGCCGATCTCTTTCTTGAACCAGGAAAGCCTTACGGGTAAATATTCGCTTATATCCATTTCCATCATCGCGGGCAATGAAGGCAGAATGCGCGGCACCTTTTTGCAGTAATCCTTGTACGAGCGGGGAAAAACTATGGCAAGACGCCTCTCTTCTTTATATATTAACGTTATATAACGGATAACAAAAATTGCCATAAAGACCGCCGCCGCCCACCACTTGAATACTGCCAGCACGACCCCCAGGCCGATCAGGAATATCCCAAAATACATGGGGTTACGCACTAACCGGTATGGCCCTTCCTGGACTAATGCTTGGCTCTCAAAAGAATGCTCCGCTTTATACCCCCGTGCGGATACGCGGATCAACTGCCCCAGAAGAATAAAGGCAAATCCCGCCAGTTCCACATATTCTTCCCATCCGCCTCCGGCATTCATGCGAAAAAACACCCCCGGGAAAAACGCAATCAAGGCTACTGAAAATGCTATAATTATTCCGTTAACTTTAAGCCGTTTTTTCATGATAAACACCTGTCCTTTTTTTCGTCATTTTTGGCACCGCGGGCAAAAATAGGTACTCCTGCCTCCCTGGGGAATCCTCTTTATCGCTGTCCCGCAAACAAAACAAGGCTTATTCTCCCTGCCATAGACCCGATGGAACCTGGCATAATCCCCGCGTTTACCGGAAAGCCGGACATAATCGTCGATTGACGAACCACCATGCTCGATCGCGCTTCTTAAGACGCCCTTGATTGACTTAAACAAACCCTTGCGCTCTTCCTCATCCAGGGTTTGCGCCGGACGGCGCGGGTCTATTCCAGCCCTGAACAAGATTTCCGCGGCATACAGATTCCCTATCCCGGAGATAAACGCCTGGTCCATCAACAAGGGCTTGATCCGGGTCTTTTTCCTGGAAAACATGCCCTTAAAATCATCGTATGACAGATCAAACGGCTCGGGACCCAGGCCCTGGACAAATTTAATCTTCGTCCAATCCTTGACCAGGCGCAATTCCCCAAAAAGGCGCTGATCGTTAAAATCCAAAACCCTGCCCCCCGATAAACAAAAAGATAGGCGGCTGTTTTTCGCCCCTCCGGGGTAAACCAATTGTCCGGTCATTTTCAGATGAATGGTCAAGGCCGAACCGCCAGACAATTCCAGGATCAAAAGTTTCCCCCTCCTAAGGACGTTCTTTACGGTCAACCCCTTAATGGTTTTCTCAAATACCTCCGGAGACGGTTCCCGTATCACAACAGGATTATGCACGCGGACTCCGGTGATCCTGGATCCCGCGATCACCTTCTGCAGATCATTTTTAATTGTTTCCACTTCCGGCAGTTCCGGCATCTTGTTGCCTATCCTATCTTTTTTCCTTTAACCCTGTGGTACTCCTGCAGGGACTTTACGCTCAAATCTTTCTTCATGAACATCTCGATGCCGCTTACCGTTGCCTGCGCCCCGCATATCGTAGTTGTATAAGGGATATTGTAAAGAATGACCTGTGAACGTATTTTTACTTCATCCTGCCGCGGGATCCTCCCGGAGGGGGTATTGATAACCATCTGTATCTTGCCATCCTTCATCAGGTCCAGGATATTCGGCCTGCCCTCGCTGATCTTCGGCAGTATCTTCGCCGCGATACCGTTATTTTCTAGCACGGAGGCGGTACCGCTGGAGGCAAAAATATTAAAACCCATACCTTTCAGCTTCCGGGCTATATAAACCACATCTTTTTTATCGCGGTCGTGCACGGATATAAAGACATTGCCTTTTTTAGGTATTTTCTGGCCGGCGGCAAGCTGGCTTTTGATATAGGCGCTGGGGAAGTCCGCGTCAATACCCATAACCTCTCCGGTGGATTTCATTTCCGGGCCAAGCATCACATCCACCCCGGGAAAACGATTGAACGGGAAAACCGATTCCTTGACAGCCACATGTCTGGGGATGATTTCCCCGGTAAAGCCCAAATCCTTAAGTTTCTCCCCCAGCATAACCTTTGTAGCCAACTTTGCCAGAGGCACCCCGATAACCTTCGATACCAAAGGAACGGTGCGAGAAGCGCGGGGGTTAACCTCCAGTATATAAACCCTGGTGCCTTTTACCGCATACTGCACGTTCATCAACCCTATTATCGCCAATTCCTTTGCCAACAGATAGCTAGCCTCTCTTATCTTCTTTAATAAGCCATCGGAAAGCGTGTATGACGGCAGGGACATCGCCGCATCCCCGGAATGCACCCCCGCCTGCTCTATATGTTCAATAATCCCCCCGATGACAAAAGTCTCTCCGTCCCCGATTAAATCCACATCGACCTCAATGGCGTCCTCGAGAAATTTATCGATTAGTATCGGATGTTCTCCAGAGACCTCGGCCGCCTCCTTGATAAAACGCTCAAGCACATCTTCGTCGTAAACGATCTCCATTGCCCGTCCGCCAAGAACATAAGAAGGCCGGACCAGCACGGGGTAACCGATATCCGCGGCTACTTTCTTTGCTTCTTCAAAAGTGAAGACCGTCCCGCTGTTCGGTTGCAAGAGTCCAAGTTTATCAATCATATGCTTGAAACGTTTACGGTCTTCCGCGATATCGATGCTTTCGGAACTGGTCCCAAGGATATTCACCCCTGCCCGGCGCAAAGCAACCGCTAGGTTAATCGGAGTCTGTCCGCCGAATTGAACGATCACCCCCATCGGCTTCTCGGCCTCGATAATGTTCATTATATCTTCGAAGGTCAGCGGTTCAAAATAAAGACGGTCGGAAGTATCATAATCGGTAGATACGGTTTCCGGATTACAATTAACCATAATGCTGTCTACTCCCTCTTCTTTAAGCGCGTACGCGGCATGGCAACAACAATAATCAAACTCTATACCCTGACCGATCCGGTTCGGTCCGCCTCCCAGGATTATCACTTTTTTCTTGCTGCAATTCACTGATTCAGCCTTATGCCTGTGTTCTCTATATTCTTTTTGCACCTGTTTCACCTCTTTCTCCTTGATATTCAACAGAAAGAACACTCTTTAGCTTATCCAGCGCCTCATCAACACTGCCAGCCTTGGCTACCCCTGGGATATCCCACGACTCTAAACTGATAACCGGTATCTTGAACTGCAGACAATAAGCTATTTCTGAAAGAGTCCCTGCCTCTCCGGGAAGCGCAATAACCGCATCCGCGGATTTAACTACCAAAACATTTCTAGCCAATCCCAACCCCGTAGGAATAGCTATATCCACAAATTCGTTAACTTCGCTTTTGTCGTAACCCGGGATAATCCCGATAGTTAACCCTCCTCCTGCCTTAAAACCAGAACAAACCGCCTTCATTGTTCCACCTAAGCCTCCAGAAACCAATATCCCAACCACTTTTGTAAGTTTTATGCCTAAATCATGGGCTATACGCTCCACTTCTTCCGTGCACACATGGCCACCAATAACTGCTACAATTTTCTTACGCATATTCTACAACACCAATTTTTTGCGCCTGGCAGGAATTGAACCTGCATCACCAGCTCCGGAGGCTGGTGCCTTATCCGTTGGGCCACAGGCGCGCTATCAAAATAAATCGAGCTGCTGTTCATGTTTTTCTTGCGCAGCGTCGTTTCCGAATATAGAGATTACACCATACTCGCCATCGTAACCGGGTTTTATATTTATCTTGCCCGAACGCGCTCTCATTATACCCTCAACAACCCTAACCGGCAACTTTTTGATTAATTCCTCCCTGGAGGCGCGCATTAATATATCAAACTCCGTACCGAAGTTCGACAGATACGTCAGGTAATCCCTTTCTACGGATACGCTTGCCTTACTTACCCCCTTGGCCTCGGCAATTATCAGGTCCAAGGAAACGAGGTTCTTGAAAGGGATGGCGTTCCCGGGCACAAATCCTTCGGGACGATCGGCTAAAACTTCAACGCGGTTGACTACGCCCACGGTTACCTTCCTGCCGCATTTAGGGCATTTCCCGTTATTGGCATTTGTTTCTTTCGGCGACCAGCAAACCCCGCAAAGCCTGTGCCCGTCAAAATGGTATTTCCCTTCTTCGGGAAAGAATTCGATAGTATAAAGAAACCGGCTCTTGTCTTTAGTTTTCAAGACTTCCCTTATAGTTTTATAATCCAGGTCGCAATTGAAAACATTGGCCTCACGCCCTATCTTGGAAGGGGAATGAGAATCGCTGTTGGAAATCAGGGTAAACCTGTCTAAAGCGCTTAGCCGCCAATTCATTGCCGGGTCGCTGGAAAGCCCGGTCTCCAGGGCGAATATCTTTTCCGTCTGTCTCCCGAAACAATCCTCTATCCTATCAAACCCGGACATCGACCCAAACAGGGAAAACCAGGGAGTCCAGATATGCCCGGGAACAATTACGCAGTTCTCGTCGATATCAAAAATAATACGCGCCAGCTCTTCCGCGTCCAGGCCAAGTATCGGCCGGCCGTCACTGGCCAGGTTCCCCACTCTCCCCAGTCTTTCATTAATTTTGTCTACGGTTTTAAAAGAAGGGCTGAAAATCACGTTATGGATACGGTATGTCCGGCCGTTCTTGGAATAAATACTGCTTACCTCGGCGGTAAGCATAAAATATATTCCCGCGTGCTTATATAAACCGTTGCCGCAATCCTCCAGCGAGTGCTTGAGCTCTTCCAGCCATAAATGGTGCGTAAAATCCCCTGTGCCCATCAGGGCCACTCCTTTTAACCGCGCCCAATCCGCTAAATGCTTGATATCCATATCCCTGCTGGTAGCCCGGGAATATTTGGAGTGAATGTGGAAATCCGCGATAAATTCCATATCAGGCCTTATATATTATTTTACCGTTATAAATCGTGTACTCCACCAGCCCCTTAACCTTTCTGCCTATGAACGGTGAATTCTTTGACTTAGAGACGATATCTTTCTTTTCGAGAATAAATTCCCTGCCCGCATCCACGATAATCACATCCGCATCCGCCCCCTCGCTTAACGAACCCTTGTTGAGCCCCAATATCCTGGCCGGATTCAGCGCTATTTTCTCGACCAGGTGCGGCCAATCGAGGACATTTTTATCAATTAGCTCCATGATGCTTACGGAAAGCCCTGACTCCAGCCCGATCTTGCCAAACTCCGCGCGCTCAAATTCGATATCCTTCTCGTTCTCCGTATGCGGGGCATGATCCGAAGCAATGGCATCTATCGTCCCGTCTTTCAAACCCTGCCTGATGGCGGCAAGATCATCCGCGCTCCTCAACGGAGGATTGATCTTCATGTTCGTATCATAATCCAACAACATCTCGTCCGTCAGGGCAAAGTAATGCGGGGCGGTTTCACAGGTAAGGCGTACGCCATTTTTCTTTGCGGCAGCGATTATTTCAACTGACTGCCGGCAGCTGACATGGGCTATGTGCACATGCACGCCGCAACCGGACGCCAGGCCGATATCCCTCTCCACTCTTTTGTACTCCGACTCATTCGATATGCCTCGCAGCCCCAGGCGTGTAGAATTGAACCCGAGGTTAACCACCCCTTTTCCGGAAATCCTCTTATCCTCGCAATGGCAAATCACGGGTATGCCAAGTCCTGCTGCGGCCCTGAAGGCTTCAAGCATCAGCTTGTCATCATCAACCGATGACCCATCATCGGATATGGCGCAGGCGCCAGCCCTTTTCAATTCCGAAATATCGCTAAGTTCTTTACCCTGGCGCCCGCGGGTAATCGTGCCGCAAACAAGCACATTGACCCGCGCCGTCCTCCTGATTATCTCGTTCAACAACCCGATATTCCGCGCGCAATCCATGGAAGGATTGGTATTCGGCATGGCTAAAACAGTGGTCACCCCGCCCTTGGCTGCCGCGGCGGTCCCCGTGGCCACCGTCTCTTTATCTTCCCGCCCCGGCTCTCGTAAATGCACGTGCATATCCACAATCCCGGGAGCAACGATTTTCCCGGAAGCGGGTATTACGCTGTCCGCCTGCTCCTGGATACATTCGGCCACTCTGGATATTTTTCCATTATCGATCAAAACGTCTAAAACCGCATCCCTGCCTCCGGCAGGATCAACCACCCTGCCGCCCTTAATCAATATTTTCATATTTTAGTTTCCTTTGCCCTGGACACAAGGAATAAAACTGCCATGCGCACGGCTATCCCGTTAGTCACCTGGTCTAAAATTACCGAGTTTTCTCCATCCGCAACCCCGCTGGACATCTCGATCCCGCGGTTAATCGGGCCCGGGTGCATAACGATTATGTCCTTCTTGACCTTTGCCAGCCTTTCCTCGGTAATCCCGAATTTCTTGTAATAATCCAGTTGTTCCGGAAAAGCCGCCCCCTCATCCCGCTCGAATTGCATCCTTAAAACATTTACCGCGTCGGCTTCTTTTAACGCCTCATCCAGATTGCTTGAGGCCTTGACCCCGGCTTTTTCTATCTCCGGGGGAAGCAGCATCTCGGGAGCGCATACGGTGACGCGCGCCCCGAGTTTGGTCAACCCCCAAATATTAGAACGGGCGACTCTTGAATGCGCTATATCCCCGACGATAGTCACATTCAACCCTTCGATCCTGCCAAGCTTTTCTTTCAGCGTAAAGATATCCAGCAGCGCCTGAGTAGGATGCTCATGCCAGCCGTCTCCGGCATTTACCACGCTGATATCCAACGAACGGGCAAGCATATTCGCCGCGCCCGAACAGCTATGCCTGATAATAATTATATCCGCCTTGAGCGCCTGGATATTCTTCCCGGTATCGATCAGGGTTTCCCCTTTGCGTACGCTGGACGTTTCAGTAGAAATGTTGATAACGTCGGAGGAAAGTCTTTTCGCCGCTACTTCAAACGACACGCGGGTACGCGTAGACGGTTCATAAAACAGATTTACCGCGGTCTTGCCGCGCAAGGCGGGGACTTTCTTGATTTCACGCGTAGAAACTTCTTTAAAAGAAGCCGTGGTCTCCAGGATAAGCTCTATTTCTTCCGCAGAAAGATACTCGAGCCCCAAAAGATCCTTTTTAGTCCACAACATCATTCCCTCTCCGCGATCAGCACTTCGTCAATGCCATCCGCATCTTCCAGACGCACTTCTACCGATTCCTGCCTGGAAGTGGGTATATTCTTGCCCACAAAATCCGCGCGGATCGGCAGTTCACGGTGTCCCCGGTCGACCAAAACAGCCAGCTGGATCGTCCTGGGCCTGCCGAAATCAATCAACGCATCCAACGCAGCCCGGATCGTGCGTCCGGTATACAAAACATCATCGACCAAAACAAGCTTCTTATTGTTTATATCGAAATCTATCTCTGTTTTACGCACCAGCGGCTGACCCGAAGCCAAAGCCAGGTCGTCACGGTAAAGAGTGATGTCCAGCGCGCCTACGGGGATATCCTCTCCCTCGATCTTCTTTATGCACTCCGCCAGGCGCCTGGCAATATCTACCCCCCGGTTCCTTATACCTATAACGCATAAGCCCGCGGTCCCCTTATTCTTCTCGATTATTTCATGGGCAATACGCATAATCGAACGGCCGATCGCCTCTTTATCCAAAATTTTAACCTTTTCTTTCATCTGATCCCTCTGCCTTTTAGGCTACGCCAGGTCCAAAATGAACCGGCCTGCCGCTTTCTAAGACAAAAAAATACCCCTGGCTTTTTGTGCCAAGGGTCATTATTTAAACATGGGTTGATCATATTCTCCGCCTTGCCAGCTTCTCGGAGCTGGGCTTAAAGGTCATTAATCTTTAATGCTTAATATAACACAAATAACCCTTTTGTCAAGGCATTAAACATCCCTGCTTTTAAATAATTACAACGAATTCCCCCCGCGGCCGCTCTTTTAAAAACCTCTCCAGAACTACCTTTGGGTCCCCGCGAGCTAACTCTTCAAATTTCTTGGTCAGCTCTCTGGCAACCACAATTTCCCTGTCCCCAAAGACATCCCCGATATCCTTCAGGCTGGACAATATGCGATGGCATGATTCGTAGAAAACCAGGGTACACCCCAGATTTTTCAGCCTTTCGAGCTGATTTTTACGGGCCTGGCTGCGGTTAACCAAAAAACCCCCGAAATAAAACTCATGAGCGGGCTTGCCGGAAAGCACCAGAGCGGCGGTAAGCGCGGTTGGCCCCGGGATAAAAGTAATTTCGAGGCTGTTTTTAACGGCCAAGTTTATCAAATTATACCCCGGGTCAAGAATCCCGGGCGTTCCGGCATCCGAAACCAGGGCGATATCCCGGCCTTCTTTCAGAAGCCCGAGGAGATATTCCGCCTTGACCAACCTGTTGTGCTGGAAAAAACTTGTGGTCGGGGTTTTAATCTGGTAATGATCCAGCAGGATCTTTGTATGCCTGGTATCTTCGCAGGCGATCAAATCCACGCTCCTTAAAACTTCGACTCCCCTGAAAGAAATGTCTTTTAAGTTCCCTATCGGCGTGCAAACAATATAAAGCATTATTCCACGGTCACCGACTTGGCCAGGTTGCGCGGCTGGTCGACATCGCACCCGCGTTTTACTGATATATGATATGCCAGTAACTGCAGAGGAAGCACAACCAGGAGCGGAGAAAACAATTCATCGCACTTGGGAATATACACTACTTCCCCGGTCAATTCTTTGATGTTGCTGTCCCCTTCAGTGGCAATAGCGATGATCTTCCCCCGGCGAGAACGAATCTCCTGAATATTGGAAATCATTTTATCATAAACCTTCGAGTCCGCCGTAATGCAGACGACTGCCCGGTATTCGTCGATCAGGGCAATCGGCCCATGCTTCATCTCCCCGGCAGCGTATCCTTCAGCCGGGATATAAGAAATCTCTTTCAGCTTCAACGCCCCTTCAAGCGCCGAGGGATAATTTATATTCCTCCCCAGGTACAAAAAAGAACCCAGGTGAGAATGCCTGCGGGATACGCGGGCGATAGCATCCTGTTCCCGCAGAATTTCCCTTTGCTTTGCGGGAATCTGGCTGAGTTCTTTAACCAGCCTATCCATCCTGGACGGAGTGATCTCTCCGCGCACCCTGGCCAGGTATAAAGCAAACAGGTATATCGCGGTTAGCTGCGCGGTATAAGCCTTGGTGGATGCCACCCCTATCTCCGGGCCAGCATGCGTATACATCACGCCGTCGGATTCACGGGTCAAAGTCGACCCTAAAACATTGCAGATAGATATTACCGAGGCGCCCAATTTATGCGCCTGCCTGACCCCCGCCAGCGTATCGGCGGTTTCTCCGGATTGACTTATTGCCAAAACTAAAGTGTCTTTGCCTATAAGCAGGTCGCGGTAACGGAATTCGCTGGATACATCTATCTGCGTAGGAACTTTGGAGAGAGTCTCAAAAACATATTTGCCCACCAAGCCGGCATGGTAAGCCGTCCCGCAGGCTACCACAAAAATATTCTTGATCTTTTTTAGCTTTTCCGCTCCGATATGCTGCTCTTTAAATACAATCCTGCCTTCTTTGGACATCCTAAGATTAATCAAATTTTCGATGATTTCAGGCTGCTCGTTGATTTCCTTGAGCATAAAATGCTTATAGCCCATTTTCTGAGCCTGTTCGATATCCCAAAGAAGCCTCTGCGATTTTTTAACCAGCAGTTTACCGTCAAGATCGGTTATCCTAACCCCTCCCTTATTCAATACCGCAACCTCATTCTCCCCCAGAAAAATTATTTCTTTGGTATGCTCTAAAATCGCCGGGGCATCGGAAGCAAGAAAATTCTCTCCCTTCCCGATCCCCACTATCAACGGGCTGCCTGAACGGGCGCCTACCAGTTTCTGCGGTTCCCGCCTGGAAATAACCGCGATGGCAAACGAACCAGTAACAAGCTTCAAGGCTTTGCATACTGCCTCCTCCAGGGGGATATTCTCGTAAAACTTCTCGATAAGGTGGACAATAACCTCCGTATCGGTCTGGCTGCTGAACAGGTGGCCTTCTTTTAACAGCTGGCTTTTCAGGGATTCGTAATTTTCGATAATCCCGTTATGCACCAGGACTATTTCATTGTCGCAATCGGCATGAGGATGGGCGTTGACCTGGGTGGGTGCGCCATGGGTAGCCCAGCGCGTATGCGCGATACCCAGGGAACCGTCGAGCGGTTTGGATTTAAGAAGTTTCTCCAAGGCGTTAATCTTCCCGGGGATTTGCTTTTCCCCAGCGGATTTTTGGGC
>CAZNGC010000020.1:0-3337 GCA_964572435.1 uncultured Planctomycetales bacterium
AAAGGGTTATATAACGGGGGCAGTGTAAATTAGCTTTGCTAATGGTCGCTGCCCCCATTATGTTTATGTTTTTAGTATTTCTTGATTTAAAATAACCGATGTGGTAAAATTTTAATGTTATGCGCGTAAAAAAAAGACTCCTGGTTAAATGGGTATTATGCGCCGTGTTATTGTTATGCCCGTTGAAAGCCTTTTGCGCGGAGGCAGCCTGGAATTCGCTGGCAAAGAGCAAACACTTCCTTGTTTATTACCAGGAGGCGCCGGCTGATTATATCGACCGGCTGATCATGGAGGCGGAGCGTTGTTACAAGAATATCGCCAATTACCTGGGTTTTGCCAGGTTCGATTTCTGGATCTGGGATAACCGCTGCAAGATTTTTCTTTACCCGGACGAAGAAAGTTATTTGAAGGCTACCGGGGCCGCCGCCTGGTCCAGGGGGCATGTGCGCATACTCGAAAAAGAGGTATCCACTTTTATCTGGCAGGAGATGTTCTTCGACACTATCCTGCCGCATGAGATCGGGCACATCATATTCAGGGAATTC
Source organism: uncultured Planctomycetales bacterium (assembly GCA_964572435.1). Taxonomy (GTDB): domain Bacteria; phylum Omnitrophota; class Gorgyraeia; order Gygaellales; family Profunditerraquicolaceae; genus UBA6249. Next base: position 546 of record CAZNGC010000020.1, read on the forward strand.
GTCGGTTATGCCAAGACGCTGCCTCTTTGGCTGGATGAAGGGGTTGCCTGCATGCAGGAATATGAAAGCAGGGAAAGGCTGGCTACCGCCAAGTGCCTGGTGAACCTGAAATTATACACCCGGCTGGAGGATCTCTCCAAGATCAACGATTCGGCGGTGATCATCCCGTTTATTTTTTATAACGAATCCGCCAGCCTCGTGGATTTCCTGTTGAGAAAATACGGCAGGAACAGGTTCGTCGATTTCTGCCGTTCCCTGCGCGACGGGTCCGACTGGCAGCAGTCCCTTAGGGGGGTTTATAAAGTAAGGAACCTGGATGAGCTTGAGCGAAACTGGGTTGAAGACCTGACTGTAAATTAAATCCGGAGGTTTTACTTATGTTTAGAAATGAAGTTAAGACCCGTGAATTCAATATCCTGATCGTCGAAGACAACGAAAAGACATTCCAGGCCATCAAAGAGGCCCTGGCGGTAAACCCCGAATACAAACTGCACCGGGTCGCCTGCGGGCAGGAGGCGATCAACCTGGCCAAGGAGGGGTATTTCGTCGCCATCGTCACCGAGATGCAGATCGGGGATATGAACGGGCTGGAACTTGTGCGCCGGCTCAAAAAGATCGACCAGAGGATCAACATTATCGGGCTGACGGTTTATGCCTTTGCCAACCTGGGGGTAGAAGCGATGAAAGAAGGGCTTTACGCCTACCTGATGAAACCGTTGAACCCGGAGGAGCTGAACCTGGTCTTGAGGCGCGCGATCGAGAACACGTTCCTGCTTATCCAGGCCGGGCAGAGGAAATATTACCAGGATATCGCGACGATGGACGGGCTGACCGGGGTTTACAACCACCGGCATTTCCACGAGATGCTCGACTGGAATATTTCCCACCTGAACCGCTCCCCCCAGGCATTCTCCATATTCATTATCGACTTAGACGACTTCAAGAAATATAACGATACGAAGGGCCACGTGGAGGGCGACAAGCTGCTGCATAATTTCGCCCAGCTCCTGGTCAGCTCCACCCGCGATAACGATATGGTCTTCAGGTACGGCGGCGAGGAGTTCGCGGTGATCCTTTCGCAGACAGACCAGTTCAGCGCGCAGAAAGCCGGGGAGAGGCTGCTGGGCATCGTCAGGGGAAGGCTTCCGATCACCATGAGCATGGGCCTTGCCACTTTCCCCCTGAACGCCCAGATCAAGAGCGAACTGGTGATCCGGGCGGACAAGGCGCTCTACAGGGCCAAGAAAACAGGCAAGAACAGGCTGTGCGTATATGACGAGAAAATAGACATATGAAGAACTTCACGATTATCCTGATAATGCTGATCAGTACTTTGGGCCCGTCGGCAGTTATCGCCGCGGTGGGGTTTTCCGGGGTAAAATCCATCGGGAGGAACCCCTCGGCCGCCCCCAAGATATTGATTTCGATGGTCCTGGCTTTTGTTTTTGCCGAGGCCATAGCAATAATCGGGCTTTTGGTGGTGTATAACTTATTCGGGCAGTAAATAAAAAGAAAGAGGAGCTGATATGCTGGTATGGCAGATAATCCTTATTCAGATCGCCACTTTCACGCTGATCGTCCTGTTCCTGCGCTGGCTGCTCTACAGCCACATAAGCAAGGCGTTGGACCGCCTGCAAAGGCTTAACCAGCAGAATATGGAAAAGGAAAAAGTGCTTAAAGAGGAATTCGAACGGGCGAAGAAACAGGCTGAATTGCAGGTTCAGCAGGGGAAGGTGGAAGCCGAGAAGATAAAGGAGCAGGCCAAGGAGGACGGAGAGAAGACAAGGAGAAGCCTGCTTGAGTCTTCGAAGGAAGAGGCCAAGCGTATTGTCGATGAAGGGGTCAGGGACAGCCAGAGGAAATATAACGACCTGCTCCTGGATATGCAGGATAAGGCGGTGTACCTGGCCGCGGATATCGTCAAATATATTTTTACCGACAGGATCCGCAAGGTGCTGCATGAACAGGTTATCGATGAATTAATCGACGACGTATCCGGGCTGGACAAGGAGAAGATACGCGCCCAGGGGGACAGGGCGGAGATCGCCTGCGCATTTTCATTAAGCGACGCGCAGAGGCAGAGATTGCAACAGGCTTTATCGAATAAGCTGGAGCGCAACATCGTGATCGAAGAGGTTATCGACCCGGATATCGTAGGCGGCCTGATCATCCGTTTGAGCGGTTTCGTAGTCATCGACGGCAGCATCCGCAACAAATTCAAGAGGATTATCCCGGTGATGAAGGACAAGGCCCGCAGCGGCCTTGAACAGCAGGCGGGGAAGGTTTGATGCAGGAAATCAATCTAAAGCCACTGGAGATCAAAGATGTCGGCACTGTCCGCGAAATAAAGGGCGGGGTAATCAAGATCGACGGGCTTGCCTCTTGCGTAAACGGCCAGTTAATCGAGTTGGCGCCCGACCTGTCGGGGATGGTCATCGGTTTTACCAAGAGGGACGTGCTGGTCCTGGCGCTCGGCGACGAGAACAAGGTGCATATCGGGGATACGGTTTACGGACAGGAAGGCGTTTTCGAGGTCCCCGTGGGGAACAATTTTCTCGGCCGGGTGGTGAACACATTCGGCCAGCCTCTGGACGGCAAGGGCAGCGTCGAAGGTGTCGACACGTACCCGATCTTCAGGAACGCTCCCGGTGTGCTCGACAGGACCCCGATAGTAGAACCATTTCTTACCGGCACCAAGATCATCGACACATGCATACCTTTGGGTAAAGGCCAGCGCGAGCTCATCCGGGGCGACAGGGTTACCGGCAAGACCCCCCGGGGGGTCGATCGAA
>CAZNGC010000020.1:3347-15781 GCA_964572435.1 uncultured Planctomycetales bacterium
TATCGGCGGCGACGACTTCTTTGTGGTCTTCCAGAGCGCCGACTGGGAAATGCGTTGCTGGCAGCTCGTCTGCGCTTTCACCGAGCGCATCGATGCCCTGATTGGCCCGGATGATCCGGGGCGACAGGGTTACCGGCAAGACCACCCTGGTGGTCGATGCGATCATAAACCAGAAAGATAAGGATGTTATCTGTATATATTGCTGGATAGGCGGCAGCCAGTCCGCCTTCCTGAAGATCATGGAGCAGCTGCGCTTAAGCGGTGCGATGGCCTGGACCATCGTCGTTTCCGCCTCCGCCTCGGCTTCTCCCGCCGAGCAATACCTTGTCCCTTATGCCGCCTGCGCGATGGGTGAATATTTCATGGACCATGGCAGGGACGTTTTTTGCGCCTTCGACAACTTAAGCCGCCACGCCTGGATCTACCGCGAGATATCCCTGCTTCTGGAAAGAAGCCCCGGGCGAGAAGCTTATCCCGGCGACATATTCTATATCCACTCACAGCTGATGGAGAGGGCGGGAAAGCTCAACCAGGAAAGAGGGAGCGGTTCGATGACATTCCTGCCTATCGTGGAAACCCAGGAAGGCGATATCACCGGCCTGGTGCAGTCCAACCTTGTTTCGATTACCGACGGGCAGATTTATCTTAGCGCGTCTTTATTCAACGAAGGTTTCCGGCCGGCTATCGACCTGGGGCTTTCCGTAACGCGTATCGGCAGCAAGGTGCAGTGCGAGGCGATGAAAAAGGTCAGCCGTTCACTGAAAAGGGAATTCGCCCAGTTCAAGGAACTGGCAGCTTTGACCACCATCAGGACGAAGCTGTCCGCCGAGATCGAGCTAAGGCTCAAGCGAGGCCAGACTTTGAAAGACCTGCTTATCCAGGATAAGTCCAAGCCGCTTTCCGTGGAGGAGATGGTCGTGCTTTTTTACGCCTTCAACAAGGAGCTCCCGGAAATACTCGAGGAATCACAGAGGGAGAATTTCAAGAGCAATATATTCAGCTTTCTGCTCAAGAACCACCCGGAGCTGATCGAGGAGCTTTCCATACAGAAACTTTTGACCGGCGGGATAGAAAGAGGGCTGGATAAGGCCTTCGAAGAGTTTTTCGCCGGTTCCGCGGATAAACCTTAAGGAGCGGCAATGATTCCGTTGACCATATTACGCAAGGACCTGGCTTTCAACAAGGTAATGGAAAACATCATCGAGGTCTTAAAAGGCGTGGCCGCTACCGAATATTTTCACCTGCAGGGCAAGAGGAGGAGTTTCGATGAATTCGAGGGGTACCTCCGGGATATATTCGCGCAGGTCGATGTGGGCGATTTCAAGCATCCGTTCCTGGCGGCGGAGCCGGCGGCAAAGAATATCGTCCTGATCACTTCGGACGCGGGCTTCCTTGGCGAGCTGAACATGGCGGTAGTCAATTACGGCATGAGCCAGTACCGGCCCGGCGACCTGCTGACGGTAGTCGGCAAAGAAGGCGTGCGTTATTTGAGCGAACAGGAAAGCAAATACGCCAGTTTCGAAGGCATAGACGACGATATCTCTTACAGCGGGGTGATCCGGCTTAGGGACCATATAATCAAAGAGTTTTTTGCCAGGAAGCTTAGCAGCACCCTGATCGTGTATCCGCATTTCGTGTCTTTTTCGGTGCAGAGGATCGAACAGTTCCAGTTGTTCCCCTGCAGGTTCTTGTTCCCGCAGAAGGCGGATTCCGCCCATTCTGCTCCTCGCGCCCCCGGGCTTTGGGAAGTGGCCGACGAGGAGAAGACGATCCTGGACTCGACGATGAAGACGACGATAGAATACATGGTCAGGATATGGATCGGCCAGCTGATCAACCTGATATTCTGGGAGAGCAAGCTTTCGGAGTGGGCGGCCAGGGTAATGCATTTGGAAAGAAGCTCCAACGAAATACGCGACCAGCAGAAGAAGATGCGCCTGCAGTATTTCAGGATGATGCACGAAAGAAGCGACAAGAGCACGAGGGAGATTTTTGTCAGCCGGATGGCCTTGATGAAGACCGGCGCGGTTTCCTAAATAAGGAGAGTCTGGATGCAGGAAGGAAAGATTGTTTCGGTGCAGGGGCCTATCGTGGACGTGGAATTTCCGCCCGACGTCCTCTTCCCGGCGATTTACGATATTATCGAGACAGAGACATTTAACGGCCAGAGGATAGTGCTGGAAGTGGTGGAGTATTTGAGCAAGTCAGAGAAGGATAATACGAATACGATGAGGTGCATCTGCCTGAACCCGAACTTCGGCCTGCGCAGGAATGCCAGGGCTGTGGCCAAGGGCGCGACCATCAGCGTGCCGGTCGGCCAGGGCACTTGTTCGCGCATACTCAATGTCCTCGGCGAGCCCGTGGACAAGAAGGGCCCGGTCCAGGGCGGCCCCGATATGATCAGGCCGATCCACAGGAAGCAGCAGATAGCCGTTGTAGATACCGGCGACGGCAAGGAAAAGAAATTCGAGGTCATGCAGACCGGGATCAAGATGTTCGACCTGCTCTTTCCCCTGATCAAGGGGTCCCGCAACGGCATCCTGGGGGGCGCGGCCTGCGGCAAGAGCGTGATTATCCTTGAGCTGATGCACAATATCATCAAGATGCAGAAAGGTTACTGTGTCTTTACCGGGGCAGGCGAGCGCACCAGGGAAGGCAACGAGCTTTATTACGAGCTGGAGAAACAGGGGATTCTCGACAGGTCGAGCCTGGTCTTCGGCCAGATGAACGAGTCTCCCGGCGCCAGGTTCGAGATAGTGCATACCGGCCTGACCCTGGCGGAGAATTTTGCCGAGGCAGGGGAAGATGTCCTTTTGTTCGTGGACAATGTTTACAGGTTCGCCCAGGCGGGTACCGAGCTCTCCACGCTTTTGGGAAGGATACCTTCCGAAACGGGTTATCAGCCGACGCTCCCCTCGGAGATGGCGGAATTCCAGGAAAGGATCCGTTCCAGCGGACAGGCATCGATAACCGCGATGGAGGCGGTTTACGTTCCTTCGGACGACCTGACCGACCCGGCGGTTGTCTGTATCTTCAGTTACCTTGATTCGATAGTCATTCTTTCCAGGCGCTATGTCCAGCTCGGGCTTTTCCCGGCTATCGACGCCCTCACTTCTTCCTGTTCGTTCCTCGACCCGATGATCCTCGGGAAAAGGCATTTTAAGACCGCGCAGGATGTCTTGAGGGTGCTTAACCGTTACGAGGAGCTAAGGCGTATCGTCGCTATCGTCGGGGTGGAAGAACTTTCCGGAGGCGACAGGATCACCTTTGAAAGGGCGCAGAAACTGCAGAATTTCCTTACCCAGCCGTTTTTCTGCGCCGAGGCCTACACCGGCAGAAAAGGGGAGTATGTGCCGCTTGAATCTACTCTAGAGGGCTGCGAGCGGATAGTTTCCGGACAGGTGGACAAGGTCCCCGCGGAAAAGTTTTACATGATCGGCGCTCTGTCGAACGATTTGTAAGCAGAAGGAGAAATAGAATGCTGATTAAAATAGGGCAGCTGCTGATTAACAAAAAGTTGATTACCCCCGGCCAACTTGAAGAGGCGCTCGAAGAGCAGAAGAAGACGGGAGAGCTTTTGGGCGAGATACTTATCAGCAAGGGCTTCCTGAACCAGGAAGACCTGATGAAGTCGCTTTCCGAGCAGTTCAACGTCCCTTTTATCAAGATCAAGGAAACCGCCATCGATCCGCAGGTAATCAAGAAGGTCCCCGCGAAATTCGCCTGGTATTACAAGGTGATGCCGATCAAGTTTGTGGACAATAAACTGCTTATCGCCTCCTCCGATCCTTTGCGTTCGCTGGATGACTTGAGGGTTTTTCTCGGCCATGACCTTAAGCCGGCGCTGGCGCTGGAATCCGAGATCATGGAGGCGATCAAGGAGCATTACGGGGTGGGAGCCGAGACGGTGGAAGGGATCATCGCCAAGGCCCCGAAAGAGCCACGTGAGCAGAGCGCCTCCAACGAAACAGGCAAGATCGAAGACATCGAGAAGCTCGCAGAAGATGCCTCGGTAGTCAAACTGGTCAACCAGATAATCCTGGAGGCCTATCAGAAGAGGGCAACCGACATACATATCGAGCCGTTCCGCGGAAAGATGAACATCAGGTACCGTATCGACGGCGTGCTCTACAACGCGAATGTCCCGGCGGAGATCGAACGCCTTTTTCTGGCGATCATCTCGCGCATAAAGATAATGTCCAGGTTGAATATCGTGGAGCGCCGCCTGCCCCAGGACGGCAGGGCGGTGATAAAGGTGGGGCATGAAGAACTCGACTTGAGGATTTCGATCATTCCCACGCGTTACGGCGAAGGCATGGTGATCAGGATACTGCCGATGAGCATGCTATTTAGCCTGGAAAGGCTGGGCCTGGCCCCGGAAGACCTGGAAACCCTGGCAATGCTGATCAAGAAACCGCACGGGATCATCCTGGTTACCGGGCCCACGGGAAGCGGCAAGAGCACGACGCTTTACGGCTGCCTTAACGACATCAAGAGCAGCAAGAACAAGATAATCACTATCGAAGACCCGGTGGAGTATGAACTGGAGGGTATCCTGCAGATCCAGGTTATCCCCGAGATAGGTTTCACTTTCGCCCAGGGCTTAAGGAGCATATTAAGGCATGACCCGGATATCATCATGGTCGGGGAGATCAGGGACTTCGAGACGGCGGAGCTGGCTATCCGCAGCGCCCTTACCGGGCATTTGGTTTTCTCAACCCTGCATACCAACGATGCCGCCGGCGCGGTCGCCCGCCTGCTGAATATCGGAATAGAGCCTTACCTTTTAAGTTCTTCGGTCGAGGCGTTCATTGCCCAGAGGCTCGTGCGCCTGATCTGCCCGGAATGCAAGCAGGTCGATACCTCTGTGCCGGAAAATATCAAAGAGATGATGCTTCAGGACATCGCCGGGAGCAATACCGACTTGAAGCATCTTAAGCCATCCGGCATCAAGATTTACAAGGGGCAGGGCTGCAAGGAGTGCAATTTTACCGGTTATAAAGGCAGGACCGCCATACACGAGATACTCGTGGTGGATAAAATGATACGCGAGCTGATGGCCAAGAAGGTATCCAGCGACGAGCTGCGCGAGAAGGCGGTGAGCAGGGGGATGAAGACACTGCGCCTCTGCGGCTGGAAAAAGGTGATCGACGGGCTGACCACTCCCGAAGAGATAATCAGGGTAACCCAGGCGGAGGAGTAACCGGCGGATGTTCAAGGTTTCCGTTTTCGATATAAAGACAGCCTCGGCCATATTCCAGGAGCTGGTTTCGCAGGTGGTACTTCCGGGAGAGGACGGGGAGTTGACCCTGATGGATTTTCACCAGCCGATTATCGCCTGCCTTAAGGACGGGGCGGTAAAAATAGACAATACCCCTCCGATAGCGGTTAAAAGCGGGGTTGCCAGCATGCGCAATAACGAGCTGGTAATATTGGTGGAGAAGAAATAACATGCAGACATTCGCTTATCAGGCAAAAAAAGGCCCGCAGGAGATCGTCGACGGGACGGTAGAGGCGCTGAACCGGGAAGACGCGGTCAGAAGAATAGAGCAGATGGGGTATGTGCCTGTGCGCGTTGTCCCCAGGGCCGGGCAGCCTTCTTCGTCCGCATTTGTCAAAAAGCCTCTACAGGATAAGCCTCACTCCTCCGGGTTCTTCGAACGTGTAATCTCCCAGGACCTGAACGTATTTACCGAACAGCTGGCTACCCTGGTCAAATCCAAGGTCCCGCTTTTCGAAGCGATCAATATCCTTTCTTCCCAGACGGAAAGCCCAAAACTCAAAGAGATAATTACCGCGATAGCCGGGCAGCTCAAAGACGGAAAGACTTTTTCCGAGGCCTTGAGCAGGTATCCCAGGGTTTTTCCCGTGCTTTACGTGAATATGGTCCGTTCCGGAGAAAGCGGGGGGGTGCTTGACGCCACTCTTGGCCGCCTGGCAAGGTTCCGCCAGGAGCAGGAAGAGGTAAAGGCCAACGTGACCAGCGCCCTGGCTTACCCGATCTTTATCACGCTGGTGAGCCTGCTTACGATTATCATCCTGATCACTTTCGGCATACCGCGCCTGGCATCGATGTTCAGCGAGAACAAGCAGAGCCTTCCTCTGCCGACGAGATTCCTGATGGGCGTAAGCGATTTGTTGAGGAATTATTGGTACCTGGGGGCCGTCTTCATCGGCGCCTCGGTTTTCGCCCTGCGCCAGAACCATCTGATCGAAAAGAATAAAGCCGCCCTGGACAAGCTGGTATTGAGGCTCCCCCTGGTGGGAAATTTCAGCAAGAAGGCGATGCTGGCGGAATTCACCCGCACCTTTTCCCTTCTTTTGTCTAACGGCGTGCCGGTGCTGGACGCGATAAACATAACCATACCGACGATAAATAACGATATATTCAGGAAAGAGCTTGAGAAGGTGCATAACGACGTGATAGTCGGCACCCCGCTTTCTCAAAGCATGAGGAAATCAAGCTGGTTCCCGCCTTTTCTGGTGAATATGATCGCCGTCGGCGAAAGGGGCGGCAACCTGCAGGACGTGCTCCTGGAGGTGGCGGTTTTTTATGAACGCGAAGTGAGAAAGATCAACAAGATAATGACCGCTTTGCTTGAGCCGGCGATAATCCTGGTTATGGGTATGATTGTGGGCTTCATCGTTATCGCGATGCTGCTGCCTATTTTTGAAATAAACATGACGGTAAGTTAGCCGAGGGAGGATCGAATGAAGGGGAAGAGGGGTTTTACGCTTATCGAACTGATGCTGGTAGTCATAATTCTCGGCGTTCTGGCGGCGATGGTCATGCCCAGGCTTTCCGGGCGTTCGGAACAGGCGAAGGTTTCAGTGGCCAAGACGGATATCAGCGCCAATATCGCGACAGCGCTGGATCTTTATGAATTGGATAACGGGCGTTATCCGACTACCGAGCAGGGTTTGAGCGCTTTGTCCACCAAACCGGGAGACCTCTCCGAGGGTGCGAACTGGAACGGCCCATACCTTAAAAAAGAGCCTTTGGACCCCTGGGGCAAGGCGTACCAGTATAAGTATCCCGCTACTCACGAGGGCCAGGATTATGATTTATATTCTTTCGGCCCTGACGGAGCGGAAAGCGAAGACGATGTCGGTAACTGGCAGAAATAAAACCCGCCCACGGATTTTTGCGGCATTCACCCTGATCGAGATAATGATCAGCATAGCCATTCTTTCTTTTGGGCTGATACTGGTCATGCAGGGGCTTGCCAAATGCGTGAGCATGCTGCGCATTTCCCAGGCAAACCTGGCGGCGACGCTTTTGGCCGGGAATAAAATGTCCTCCCTGGAGATAGCGGTAAAACAGGATGGGCTGAAGGCGTTCCTGGGAGATACCAGCGGCCAGGAGAAGTCGGGGAATACCGAATTAAGCTGGCGCATAGAGTCGAGCCAGGACGAGGAATACGAGGACCTGAATAAGGTCATTGCCAAGGTTGGCTGGCAGGACGGCCGCAACAGCGGCTCGAGTGTTTTCGGTACCTACTTGTTAATCTTTAATGATAAATAGAGATAATAGCAGGGCGGGGTTTACTCTGGTCGAGTTGATTATCAGCGGGGTGATAATCCTGCTGGTTTCGGTGACTGTTTATTCCGTCTTCTCCGGAGGGATCAGCGTATGGAAGAAGACTAACCAGGCAAAAAGCAAGGGGTATGCCTTGCGCCTGGCGGCCGAGAAGATGGACAGGGAATTGCGCAATAGTTTTAAACATTCCGCTATTCCTTTCGAGGGCGCGGAGGATTCTTTCTATTTCGCCGGTTTATCCGACGAGCAGGTAAGCAGGATCGGTTATTTTCTCGATGAGGAAGATAATTTCTGCCGCCGTTGTCAGAATTACTCCGAAATATTCGAAAAAGGCGAGAACGGGAAGGTTGAGCAGCTGATTCCTCATGTCAAGAAGCTGAAATGTTCTTATTCTTATCTGGACAACGCCAGCGGCGAATATAAATGGAAGGACGAATGGGTAAAGGGCAAGCAGGATACCCTGCCCCAGGCGGTGGAGATAGAATTGACATTTGAGGGCCCGGATGGGCAGGAGACGAAGTTTGTCAAGACGGTGTTCATTCCTGTCGGCACGGGCGAGCAGAAAATCGAGCTTGCACAGTAAGGAATCATATGTTGAATGGTCGCATCCGCTCCCGCGCGAGCGTGTTGATTATCACCCTCTGGGTCTTAAGTTTCCTGACGATCCTGGTGGTTAACCTGGGTTTTATGGTCAGGACGCAGCTGCAGTTTGCCGACCACTTGCAGGACAGGCTGAAGATGTATTACATCGCCCGCGGCGGGATCGAGAGGGCGGCTGCCGAATTATACGAGGACCAGACCGATAACGTCGATACGCTCAACGAGAGCTGGGCGAATAACGAAGAGCTTTTCAGGGATTTCCCGTTCATTGGAGGCTATATCAGCGTCAGCTATAAACCCGGGGGGCTCCCCGAGGAGGAAGAGGCGGCTCTCTACGGGGCCATGGATGAGTCTTCCAGGATAGATATCAATAATGCGCCTGCCGATGTGCTCAAGACGCTGCTGGAGAACGCCGGCGAGGTGGAGACCGACGAGGCGATAGATATCGCCAATTCGATCGTCGACTGGCGCGATAAGGATGTCGCCCTTTCCGAGGGCGGGGCGGAGAACGACTATTACCAGGGGTTATCCGACCGTTATGAATGCAAGAACGGTAATTTCCAGATAGCCGAGGAACTGCTGCTGGTCAAAGGGATGACATTCGAGATATTCGCCAGGATCAAGGACCTGGTTACCGTATACGGCACGCAGCAGGTTAATATAAATACCGCGGGTTTCTCCTGCCTGCGCGCCCTGGGGCTGGAGAGCGACCTTTGCGAGAAGATAATCACTTTCCGCCGGGGAAGCGATGAGCGTGACGGCACCGAGGATGACTATGTTTTCAAGAACCCGTCTGAAATAATGAACGTGGGTTCTTTGTTTACCAAGGAGGCTACGCAGATAAACAGCCTGATTTCCAGGAATATCTTCAAAGTCAGGTCGGATACCTTCCGGATAATTTCCCGGGGGATCCTCAAGAACGCCAGGGGGGAGCGTTCCCGTGAAATAGTCTGCGTCCTGAAGCGTCAAAAGGACAAGAGCCCTCAACTCTTGTATTGGCATGAAAATTAATTTACAGGAATTATTCCAGGCGCAGGAAAAGGTTACCACCGTCCTGCAGATCGACAGCAGCTGGCTGAAGCTTATCCAGGTCAAGCGGCTCAAGCGGGAAAACATGATATCGGTGATCAAGGTCCTGGAGATCGCTAACATGTCCGACGAGGAGATCGCGCTTAAGCTTTCCGCGCTTGTCCTGGAGCTGAAGGTAAATTCGCGCTACCTTATCCTTTCCGTGCCGCGGAACCAGACGACGACCAGGAACCTCGACCTCCCGTCTTCTAACCCCGCCGAGATAAAAGATATGATCGAGCTGCAGATCGGCAAGCAGACCCCTTATTCCAGCGACGAGGTGATCAAGGATTACCAGATACTGGGGAGCAACGCCGAGGGCTACAGCAAGGTGCTCCTGGTTATCGTGCACCGCGATATCGTAAACAGGTGGTTTAAGCTTATCGAGTCGGCGTCTCTTAAGGTGCAGAAGGTCAGTTTCAGCTCCGAGGGCCTGCTCAACTGGAGGAACCTGGTCCTGCACCGCAAGGCCGAGGCCGACAAGGTGCAGATACTCATCGAGATGGATTATGAAACGAGCGATTTCGAGGTGGTGCTCAACGACAAGCTCGTCTTCGGCAGGAGCATATCCCTGGGGTTTTCGCAGATGCCCGGGCAGGTTGAGGCCTGGCAGAAGAAATTCATCGAAGAGGTGAACCATTCGATTTACGCCTACCAGAACGAGATAATCGGCAAGGAAATCGGCAAGATCATCATCAGCCGCCCGCGCATAGCTGCGGACATGCTGGACAAGCAGGTGCTGGAGAAGGAGTTCGGTTCTCCCGTCGAGATTATCGACCAGTTCAAGGACATCCCGATGACCGCGGAAGGGACTATTTTTTACAACAACCTGATCAGGACGGATTTGTCTTTTGCCGGCATGATCGGCCTGGGCCTGCCGGTTTCGGAACACAAAATCGACCTTATCCCGCAGGAGCAGCAGATAGGCAAGGCGGTAAAAGAGAAAGGCAGGGACCTGTACCTGATGGGCATACTGCTGGTATTCATCCTGGTGGCTTTTTCCGGGGTTTTCCTCGGCCGGATGTATAATAAAGAGCGCTATCTTGGGCAGTTGAAACACAAGCTTGACGAGATACAGGGAAAGACCAAGGAACTTAACGGCATGATCCGCGGGATCGAAACGATCAAGGACCGTGTTTACACAAGAGGGATGTCGCTTAACCTGATCTATGAAGTGCATAAGGCGATCACCCCGGAGATGCACCTGATGTCCATGAATTTCGACGGCAAGGATTCGCTTACCCTGCGGGGGCAGTCTAACGAGATGTCCGAGGTATTTACCTTTGTAAGCAAGCTCGAGGAGTCGGCGTATTTCCAGAACGTAAAGACCAAGTACACGACCAAGCGCAAGGAAGGGGACAAGGAGGTTACGGACTTCGAGATCTCCTGCCCCCTGGCGGATAAATACAAGATCAGCGAGAAGCATAAACTGTAAAAATGGACTTTTTATCCAGGTTATCCAAAAAAGAAAGAAAATTATTCTACATTACCGTCGCGGTGGCCTCCCTGTTTTTCCTCGAGCGGGTGGTATTCAGGCCGGTGCTCAACAAGCTGGAAAGCCTCAACGAGAAGGTCTCCGTCGAGGAGAAGAAACTGGAGAAGTCCATGACTATCCTTGCCCAGGAGGATTCGATAAGCGGCGAATACAAGAAATTCGCCCAAGGTATAAAGCAAGAGCAGTCCGACGAAGAGGCGATCGCCGGCCTGTTGAGCAGTATCGAGAAAATGGCCAACAGCGTTTCCGTTTTTGTGCTGGACATGAAGCCCGGTGCCGTGGAAAAGGGCGAGTCTTACAAGATATACAGCGTGAAGGTGGAAGCGGAGGCAAAGATGAACAACCTGTCGGATTTCATCTATCAACTGGAAAACTCCCCGAAACTGCTTAGGGTGTCGGATTTCCGCGTGAGCCCCCAGAAGAAAGAGACCGTCCTTAAGGTCAGTATGACGATTACGGAAGTACTGATCAATTAAACGCGCCCGGAGCCCAAAGCCCCGATGAAGGTACTTATCCAGTTCGAGAAGAGGCCGCTTTTATTCAGCGCGCCGGAATCAATAATATCCTGCTATGACGCCGGGCTGCTCAATGATTGTTTCGGGCAGATGGAGAAGGCGATATCCGCCGGTTGCTACCTTGCCGGTTTCCTTTCCTATGAAGCGGGGTATTCTTTTGAGCCCAAGCTGGGGCGCATATCCAGCGGAGATTTCCCGCTTCTTTGTTTCGGGGTTTACAGGCGGCCCGAACGCGCCGGCTTGGCCGCCGGGCCGTTTACGCGTTTGCCGGAGGGGATGCGGCTGAATATCAGCCGCGGGGACTATTCTTCGGATATCGGAGCCATCCGCGGGCATATAGCCGCCGGTGATGTCTATCAGATCACCTATTGCCTGAAGCTGCTGTTTAAATTCGACGGAGAACCACTTTCTTTATATAAAAGGCTTTTCGAGATCCAGCCGGTGCCTTATCCGGCGTATATAGAAGCGGAGGGGTTCCATATCCTTTCGCTCTCTCCGGAACTTTTTATCAGGAAGGTTTCCGGGAGGATATTGACTAAGCCGATGAAGGGGACCTGGCCCAGGGGAGGCGGCTTGCTTTCGGATATCCTCTCCCCGCTGCGGCTGAAATACGACCCGAAGAACCGCGCGGAGAACGTGATGATCGCGGATTTATTGAGGAACGACCTCGGCAGGATTTGCCTTGGTGTCAGGGCCCCCAGGCTTTTCGAGGTGGACAGGTATAAGACCCTTTGCCAGATGACTTCCACGGTTACCGCCAGGATAAACAGGCAGGCGCCGCTGCGCGATATCTTTTCTTCCGTTTTCCCGTCGGGGTCGGTAACCGGAGCGCCGAAGATACGCGCCATGCAGATAATCAGCCGGCTGGAGAAGGAAGAACGGCGGATATATACGGGCGCTATCGGTTACATCAGCCCGCGCAGGGACATGTTTTTCAATATTCCCATCCGCACGCTTTTGCTGCGCGGCGGCAAAGGGGAGATGGGTATAGGGGGCGGGATAGTCTGGGATTCTACTGCCGAGGGCGAGTGGGCTGAAGGCCTGCTTAAGGCAAGCTTCCTTACCGGCCTTGCCAGCGAAGGCTTTAATCCCGGGTAAGCGCATTATTTTGCCATAATTTCTTTAAGTATTTGTCTGTCGGTTTACGAGCGAATGTCGCACTTTCCGCATAGCGAAAGTGCGACCTTGAGCGAGTAAGCTGACAGACAAATACTTA
>CAZNGC010000021.1:0-14972 GCA_964572435.1 uncultured Planctomycetales bacterium
TCAAAGAGGTCCCGGGTTCATGCGTGTATCACCATACCCACAGGTTCTTGCAGCAGCACCAGTATTTATCGCCCGAGCCGCCCAATGACTTCGCCTACTGGGTTTCCGAGACCCTCGGGGAGGATGAGCTGGGTGAAAAGCTGGCAAGTATCGATACCATGCGCTATTCCACTATCCGCGACCTGCGCGACAAGATCTCCGCGACCATCGAGGGTTATCTAAAAGCGAATCCCCTGGCTAAGCTGAAGTTTGCCAGGGGCGGGGAAGAATTCCATTTTATCAAGTCGGTCAGTTTTGTCCTTCCCACGGATTATATAGTTTACGATTTGGCTGGATTCGCCGGCGTCCTGAAGAAGGTCACCATTGATTCGATATATTTTCATATTTTTGAAGCCAGGCTGCGGCTTGAGAAGCCGACCAATGATTTCTCCTTATGGATAGATAATTCTCTGGGGGACAGGGAGCTGGCGGAGAAAATTTCCGGATTCGATCCTTATACCTGTACGCTCGAGGATTTGAGGAACAAATTGATCGGCATAGTCGAGCAAAGGATAAACGGTTAAATGGCGAAGATAGAAGAGTACATTCCGTTGGTCGGCCAGGCGGTAATAGACGATTTGAGGCTGCTTGGCGCCCGCCTGCAAGGCAGGGTTGTGCAGCATATTAATTCTACTCCCGTGGGCGGCGGAGTAGCCGAGATACTGAACCGTATGGTCCCGTTGTTGAGGGAATTGGGGGTTGAGGCGAAATGGGACCTGATCAAGGGCGGCCAGCAGTTTTTCGAAGTTACCAAGAAGTTCCATAATGCCCTGCACGGCAGGCCCGAAGAGATTACCCGCAGGGATTTCGAGATATTTATGGAGACAAGCCAGAGGAATATAGAGGAGGTGGATACTTATGGGGATATCGTATTCGTGCACGACCCCCAGCCGATCGCCCTGGTAAATAAAAAATCTTCCAATAAATGGTTATGGCGCTGCCACGTGGATGTATCCGACCCCGATCCCAGGGTTTGGGATTTCCTGATGGATTTCATCAGGCGTTACGATTCGGCGGTTTTCTCCGCTCCTTCTTTCTCGCGCAGGCTTGCCATCAGGCAGTTCCTGATTTCTCCGTCTATCGACCCGTTGAGCGACAAGAATAAGGAATTGCCCGAGGAGACGATAAAATCCGTATTGAGGAAGTACGGGATCAAGAGGGATAAGCCGATACTTATCCAGATATCCCGCTTCGACCGCCTGAAAGACCCCGCGGGAGTGATCGAGGCGTATCTACAGGTAAAAAGGTACGTGGATTGCCAGTTGATCCTCGCAGGAGGCACGGCGCAGGACGATCCGGAAGGTTTCAAGGTGTTGGAGGAGCTCAGGGAGAAGGCGAAAGATGATCCTGATATACACATCCTGCTGATGTCTCAGAATGATATAGAGGTGAACGCCCTGCAAAGGTCTGCGGATGTGGTTATCCAGAAATCCCTTAAAGAAGGTTTTGGGCTGACGGTAGCCGAGGCTTTATGGAAGGCCAAGCCCGTAGTCGCTTCGAATGTGGGAGGCATACCGCTGCAGATTAAACATAAGTATTCCGGTTTGTTGTGCCACTCTGTGGAAGGAGCGAGTTTTTCCATAAAACAGCTTTTGAGCAGCCCGGAATATGCCAGAAAACTTGGGGCTAACGGCCGGGAGCATATAAAAAATAATTTTTTGATTACCCGCCATTTAAGGGATTATATGCTGTTGTTTCTTTCCCTCTACCATTCCGAGGATGTCGTTAACCTTTGTTAATTTGACCAGATGAAAATAAAAAAGATCCTTATTTTGTTGTTATCGTTTTGCTTCCTGTCCGCCTGTCTGTTCGCCGGGGCAAATCTTTTCTCCGGCCTATTCAAAGATTATCAGCGCCGGCTGCTGTATAAGGCCCGCCAGGCTTCCTGGAAAGAACTTGAACAGAAGATCGGCCGCCAGATAAACCGGTTTAAGGGGGAGGCGGCTGTGGTAGTTAAGGATATGGACACCGGGTTGGAATTTTCTTACAACCGGGATAAGCTCTTTCCCTCGGCCAGCCTGGTAAAGGTCCCGGTTATGGTTGTCTGTTTTCTCGCGGCGGATAAGGGCAGGATCGGGCTTAGCCAGGAGATCGAACTTAAGAGCAGCGATAAACTTAGCGGTTCCGGGGATTTGAAGGATATCCCGGCCGGCACAACTTTCAGCGTGGAAAGGCTTATCGGCCTGATGATTTATGACAGCGATAACACAGCGGCCAATATGCTTACCGGCCTGCTCGGCCTGGATTACCTGAATGATTCATTCAGGGGTTTTGGCCTGAAGAATACCGCCTTGTCCAGGAGGATTGCCGACTATAAGATGCGCGACAGAGGGGTCGAGAATTATACGACAGCTTCCGATATGTCCATGCTGATGGAGAAGATATACCGCCGCCAGCTCGGCAGCAGGGATATATCCGAGCATTGTATAAGAATAATGAAATTGACGCATACCAACGACCGTATCCCCAGATATCTGCCGGCGGAGGTTACAGTCGCGCATAAAACAGGGCTGGAGAACGGGGTTTGCCACGACGCGGGCATAGTATTCAGCCGTAAAGGCGATTTCCTCGTTTGCGTGCTCACCAGACATACGAATTCCAACAGCCTGCCTTCCAAGAAATTTATCGGCAGGATCGCCTTGAGCGTTTACAGATATTTCGAACAGCTGTAAGATGTTATCCGCGGCAGATATTCTCTTGCAAATTGCCGTCAAAAATAAGATAATATTAACATTATAACAAGGAGGGGCTATGCGGAAAAAGGTATTTGCTTTATTGGCCGGGGTGTTTTTCCTTGCTGGTTGTTCTACTCCGACAGCGTACCATAAGATGGTGACTGTCGAGAAGGACGGTGACGGCAAGATAGTCAAGACAACCGTTGTGGAGGAGATCAGCCAGTCGCAGCTTCAAGAGAGGGCCAAGCAGCCGAAGTATTTGGATCAATAGCGTTTTAATAGCGGCAAAATACAAAGGAGGCAGTTATGGCAAAAATAAATGCTAAAGCGTTCGGGCTTGCCTGCGGAGTTCTCTGGGGAGGGGCTATGCTGGTCTTGGGCCTGATCGATACGGTATCTACCTGGGGAGATGCCTGGGGAGAGGTGGCTGCCAGCGTTTATCTGGGGTATACGCCTACAGTGCTGGGAAGCATTATCATAGGAATCTGGGGTTTTGTGACCTGCGGTATCTGGGGTTTTATCCTGGCCAAGCTGTATAACAAATTCTCCAAATAAGAGGGTAAGATATTCTAACAGGGGGCTGGGCTTCAAGAAGCCCGGCCCCCTTTATTATTTTTACGTTTTGTTAACAAGGCCGAATTGAATGGGAATAATAGCAAAACAGGATGATTTCAGGCGTATCGCGTTTGCCAGGAAAGCGGATTATTTAGCCGGTTCTTTTCTTTGTTTGCTGGCCAGCGGGTTAAGCTTTATCCTGAAACTGTTTAGTCCGGCAGGCAAGGGTTCTGCTGCGGTCCGCAAGGTGCTCTTTGTCAAATTTAGCGAACTCGGCGCGATCATCCTGGCTTATCCGTTGATGAAGCAGGTAAAGGATCGTTACCCGTCGGCCGATTTGTTTTTTGTGACTTTTAACAGGAACAAGGAGGTTTTCCCCGCGCTCGGCGGGATTATCCCCCCGGGGAATATCATGGTTATCCGCGAGACCACCGCGGGTTTCTTTCTGGATGTTTTCTCGGCGGTAAAGCGCCTGCGCAGGGAAAAGATAGACATTGTTTTCGACCTGGAATTCTTCTCTAAATTCTCGGCCGTGTTTTCATTCCTGACGGGGGCGAAAAAGATAGCCGGGTTTTACCGCTACTGCCTTGAAGGGTTATACCGGGGGAGCTTTATCACTCACAAAATGCAGTATAACCCTTTTTTGCATATAGCGAAGAACTATCTTTCTTTCGGCCTGGCTGTCCTGCAGGATGAGAAAAACTCTCCCCGGCTGGAGCAGAAAATTGACAGCGGGATGCTCGTTTTCCCGGAGTACCAGTCAAAAGACCGGGTAAAACAAGGGCTTTTAATGAAGCTGAAGGATTCATGCCCGGGGTGTATTGACGGCAGGTCCAGGATATTCATCATCAATCCCGGAGAGGGCACGCTTCCTTTAAGAGAATGGCCGGTTGAGAATTTTATTTTCCTGGCGGAGCTTATACTGAAAGATGACAGGAATTATATTGTTATAGCCGGTACAGAGGCCGCGAACTCCAAGGCCAGGATTATCCTGGATAAGATAAGCAGTCCTAGGTGCCTGAATTTGGTCAGCCGGACCAGCGTGGCAGAGCTTATGGAGCTTTTTCTTGTTTCCGAGGCACTGATTTCCAATGATTGCGGCCTGGCGCACCTGGCCGCGCTTACTCCGGTAAAGAAATTCATTCTTTTCGGACCGGAGAGCCCGGATGTTTTCGGCCCGCTTGCCGGAGAATGTTATCCCGTGTATTCGGGGCGCGATTGTTCTCCCTGCCTGTCGGTGTTCAGCCACCGTTCGTGCGCCTGCGAGGATAACCTGTGCCTGAAAGCGATTAAGCCAGCCGACGTTTACGGCTTGATCATGGAAAAGGCTGGGGGAGGGTAAAGATGCTTGTTAAGCTCGCTCGCCTTTTCGAGGCGAAGTACGCGGTTATCCTGCTGGCATTGGTTACTGTCCTTGCTTACGCGAATTCATTGCGGAATGATTTTGTCTGGGATGATTATTCCGTTATCGTGGATAATGATTTCGTGAAATCGTTGAGTAACCTTCCGGGCCTCTTCAGTAGGGCCTATTTGAGCGATCCGGCGGAGCTGGGGTCGGGCGCTGCCACCGGTTCAGGGGAAACTACCTACCGGCCGGTAGTTACTTTATCGTATTTTGCCGATTACCGTCTCTGGGGCTTGAATCCCTTCGGTTACCATTTGTTTAACGTCTTCCTGCACCTGGTGAACGTGATTTTGTTTTACCTGTTCCTGCGGATGTTCCCGGCCGTCCGGACGGCGGCGGTTTTATCCGCCCTGTTCTTCGCGGTCCATCCGGTAAACAGTGAAGCGGTGAACGTAATATCGTTCAGGGAGGATTTGTTAGTTTTTCTGTTCAGCATCTCTTCGTTCATCTTTTTTATAAAGCGCGATTCTGTGCGCTCCGGCGGCAGCGGAGCACTCTGTATGTTGTTTTCTTCCGGGTTGTACTTGCTGGCCCTTTTCTCTAAAGAGTCGGCGCTTGTTTTGCCGATCTTGCTTGCCCTCTATGATTACTTCTTCGTTTTTAAACAGAACGCGAGGGAGCTGTTCCTTAAGGCCTGGAAGCGTTACTTCTGGTATGTTCCGCCTATCCTGATTTACGCGGCGGCATGGATCGCTTTAAAGGGGCCCGGTGGGATTATCTGCGGCCAATACCCATATCCCGGCGGGAGCTTTTATACCAATATACTTACTATGGCCGGGGTCTTCTCAACATACGTATCTTGGTTGCTTATCCCGGTGAATATACACGCGTTCCTGCCGGAGAACGACCCCGCCTATACGCTGCATTCATTTTACGACCCGCGGGCGTTCTTTTCCGTTGCCCTGGTTATCTTATTGTTCGCGGCGGCCTTAGCCGCGCGCAGGAAATACAAGCTTGTTTCGTTTTCCATTTTCTGGTTTTTTATTACACTGGCGCCTGTTTCCAATGTCATCCCGATTTCCTGCCTGATCGCAAGCCGTTATTTGTATCTTTCCTCCTGCGGGTTTTGTATCGGGCTGGCCGTGGTATTGACGGAAGCTTACCGTTTCAGGAAGGGCCTGGCCTCCGGACGTTTATTCAGGGAAATGTCCGTCTTGGCGGCAGCCGTGATACTGGCTTGTTATTTTATGTTTACGGCGATAAGAAGCCTGGCCTGGAAAAACAATATCGTTGTCTGGCAGGAGTTGACGGAGGCTTCCCCGGACAACCCACAGGCGCATATCAACCTGGCGAATCAATTCCGCGGCCTCGGGTTGTTCGATGCGGCTTTCGACGAATACAGGATAGCCGTGTCTCTTGATCCGGCGATCCCGGAAGCATACAATAATTGGGGTATCGCCCTGGGCGAGGCCGGCCGGTACGAAGAGGCGGCTGGTTGTTTCAGGAAAGCGATCGAGGCGGATAATAAATATATTTGCGCTTATAACAATCTGGCTGTAAATTATATATATATGGATAAATTGCCCGAGGCGCAGTCCGCCTGGGTAAAGGCATTGGAGATTGATCCTGGTTATGATGAGGCCAGGCTTAACCTGGAGAGGCTCCGGGAGATGGTTAAAGATGAGCGTTGAGGCCGACAGATTGGTTTATTCGAGCCTGCAGGGCCGGATATGCGGTTTTTGCGGAAAGCCTCTTGCCGCCTGCGTATGCCGGTCGTTGAAAAAAGAGGCTGTCCCGTCCGAGGAGCAGGCGGCGCGCCTGCGTTACGAGAAGTCAGCCAAAGGAAAAGGAATGACTTTGATCAGCGGCCTGGGATTAAGCGAGTCCGGACTGCTGGATCTGTCCAGGAGGCTCAAGCGGCGTTTTGGCACCGGCGGGTCGGTAAAGGGTTATGTTATCGAACTGCAGGGGGATTTCCGCCGTCAGGCTGAAGATGAGCTTCGTAAAATGGGGATCAGGATAAAATGAAAAATGCCTTGAGAGATTATGAAGTGGGGGACCCGCAGGCTGACCGGCTGATAAGCGAACTTGCGGAATTGTCCGGTTCTCCGGAAACCAAAGGCCTGCTGCGCCAAATATTGACGACAACAGTCAAGCTGGGCAGGGAGTCCGGGGATAAGGGGGATCTTAAGCTGGTGAATAACGCTTTGAAGGAGTTGCGTTATTCTTTCAAGATTTTTTCTCCTTACCGTAATATCAAGAAAGCGATAATCTTCGGTTCGGCCAGGTCGAAACTTGGGTCAGCGGAATATAGAATGGCCGAAGATTTTTCCCGCCGGATTTCCGCGAAAGGTTACATGGTCGTGACCGGCGGAGGCCCGGGGGTGATGGAGGCGGGGAATAAAGGCGCCGGAGCCGGGAAGGATTTTGCTTTGAATATCCGCCTGCCATTCGAGCAGAAACCGAATCCATATATCGATGAAAAAGAAAAATTGATCAGTTTCAAGTATTTTTTCACCAGGAAGCTTATTTTTGTCAAAGAGACCGATGCCACCGCGCTTTTTCCGGGAGGGTTCGGCACTCTTGATGAGGGATTCGAGATGATTACTTTGATGCAGACCGGTAAATCCCGTCCCCGTCCGATAGTTTTGATGGAGCCGAAGGGTTCGACATACTGGTCCGCCTGGACGCGTTTTGTTAGAAGCCAGCTGGCTAACAAGGGGTTTATCGGCAAGCAGGATTTCGGCCTTATCCATCTGGCCAGGACGGCAGAGGCGGCGGCCAGGTATATCGAGGATTTTTACCGGGTATATCATTCGATAAGGTATGTTTCGGGAATGGCGTTATTGAGGCTGAACCGGGAAATTTCCGCCTCAACGCTGAAATACATAAACAGGGAATTCAGGGATATACTTGTTTCGGGGGACATCAGGTTGTCCCCGCCGGCGGAAAAAGAAGTCCAGGAGGCGGAGTTCCTTGATTTGCCGCGCCTGGCCATGAATTTCAATATGAGGGATTACGGCAGGCTTTGCGAAATGATCCGCGTTATCAATAAAGATTGATAAATGGAAAAAGTCTTAGAGGGGTTAAATAAAGAACAGGTACAGGCGGTCACTCACGGCAACGGTCCGCTCCTGGTTATAGCCGGAGCCGGCACAGGCAAGACCCGGGTGATTACCCAGCGTATCGGCTGGCTCATAAGCAATGGCCTGGCCAGGACCGAAGAAATCCTGGCGCTTACCTTTACGGACAAAGCGGCCAGCCAGATGCAGGATAGGGTGGATATCCTTATGCCTTATGGTTATACGGATATATGGATATCCACTTTTCACGCTTTCGGCGACAGGCTCCTGCGGGAAAACGCTTTGGCCGCAGGGTTGAATCCGGATTTCAAAGTGCTTTCACAGCCGGAGGCCGCTGTTTTCTTCCGCGAGCACCTTTTTGAGTTTACCCTCGACTATTACCGCCCGTTGTCCGATCCCACGCGTTTCATCGAGGCAATGATTTCTTTTTTCAGCCGGGCCAAGGATGAAGATATTTCCGCGGAAGAATATCTGAAATACGCGCAGGATTTCCTGGTTCAGGCAAAGGCTGATTCGCAGGATGAGGCCGGGATGGAATTGGCCCGGAGGCAAATGGAGATGGCTTCAGCTTACCTGAAATACCAGGAACTACTGGCCAAAGAGGGGCTGGTTGATTTTGGCAACCAGTTTTATCTGGGCCTGCGGCTCCTGCGTGAACACCCGCTTATCCTGAAGAACTACCAAAAGCAGTTCAAATACATACTTGTGGATGAATTCCAGGACACAAACTTCGCGCAGTTCCAGATCGTTAAACTCCTGGCAGGCAAAACCGGGAATATTACCGTTGTTGCCGATGACGATCAATGCATATACCGCTGGCGCGGGGCAGCCTACAGCAATGTCCTGAATTTTATAGATGAATACCCTAAAGCCGATAAGATAACCTTGATCCAGAATTACCGTTCCACCCAGCCAATACTGGACAGCGCTTACCAGCTCATCCAGTATAATAACCCGGAGCGTTTTGAGATAAAGGCCAAGATCAACAAACATCTTATCGGCATGAGCGAAAAAGGACCCAGGCCAGAACACCTGCATTTTGATACACACTCATCGGAGGCTGATAATGTAAGTAAAATTATACAAGATAAAGTAAGTTTAGGTAAGTTTAGATACAGGGATTTTGCCATTCTCGTACGTTCGAACTCAGACGCCCAGGGTTTTATCCAGTCCTTGAATATGCTGAATATTCCCTGGCAATTCAGCGGGAACCAGGGTTTGTACGCCAGGGAAGAGGTGAAATTATGCATAAACTTCTTACGCTCCATCGCCAATCCCTCGGATTCTTTAAGCCTGTATTACCTGGTCAGTTCGGAGATCTATAAGATGGATCTGGCGGACTTGACCTTGTGTAATCACTATAGCCGCAGGAGGAACCAGCCGCTTTACGACGTATTCCGCCAGATGGAAAAGATACAGGAGCTTGGGCAATTGAAAGAAGACAGCCGGGAAAAAACAAAGAAAGTCCTTTCGGATATTGAAAAGTTCCTGCAGATTTCACGCGACGAGACAACAGGCAGGCTGCTGTACACATTCCTTACGGATACGGGTTATCTTAAATACCTGACGCAGGAACCGAACCTGGAAAAGGAAACCAAGATCCAGAACAAGGCCAAATTCTTTAATCAAGTGCGCGGTTTTGAGCTGGTAGCGAAAGAGGACAGGGTGATCAGTTTTATCCGGCATCTTAACCTGCTTATCGAATCCGGGGATGACCCGCCGACAGTCGAGGCAGATTTGGATCAGGACGCGGTGAATATCCTGACTATACATAAGGCTAAGGGGCTGGAATTCAAGGTGGTTTTTCTGGTTAGTCTGGTACAGGGTAAATTCCCTCTGCCCAGGCGCTCCCAGCAGATCGAATTGCCGGATAACCTGATAAAAGAGGTATTGCCGAGCGGGGATTTCCATCTCCAGGAAGAACGCCGGCTTTTTTACGTGGGGATGACCCGCGCCAGGGAGGAATTGTATTTGACCAGCGCCGAAGATTACGGCGGCAGGAGGCTGCGTAAGGCGAGCCAGTTCGTATTTGAAGCGCTCGGCAGAAAGCCGGATGAGCTTCCTGAAAAAAAGAAGACCGCGGCCATCGAGAGCATCAAGCGTTTTGCCCCGGCAAAAGAGATGCCTGCTGCCGGGCTGTTAAAGATACCCGAAGATAAGCTGGTCAGCCTTAGCTATTACCAAATCGACGATTACCTGACTTGCCCGTTGAAATATAAATATGTGAATATATTGCGCGTGCCGATCATGGAGCACCATACGGTTGTTTACGGACGCGCGATGCATGAGGCGGTCAGCCAGTATTTGCTGCATAAGTTGGAGGGCCGCAAGTTCGATATGGAGGATCTCCTGGGGTGTTTTGAATCCGGGTTCGACCCGCAAGGGTTCCTGGATGCCGCCCACCAGCAGGAACGTTTTCGTTGCGGCAAGGAGGCCCTGGCCAGGTTTTACAAGGATGAGCAGGAGCGCAAGTCGTCGCCCAAGTTCATAGAAAAAGATTTTTCTTTTATAATCGGGGACAATAAGATTACCGGCAGGTTCGACCGCATAGATATGGAAAAGGACGGTGCGGTTATCATGGATTTCAAGACCTCCGGGATAAAGACCCAGAAGGAAGCGGATAAACGGGTTAAGGAAAGTAAACAGCTCGCCCTCTACGCCCTTGCATACCGTAATATATTCGGGGTATTGCCTTGCGCGGTAGAATTGTATTTCCTGGAGTCCGGGATCATCGGCAGGTGCGCACCGGAAGAGGGGGCCCTGGAAGATGTCAGGGATGATATCCTGGAGGTCTCCTCGGGTATCCGGCGCCAGGAATACCCAGCCAGGCCGGAATACAAGGCTTGTACCTATTGTGCTTATAACCAGATTTGCCCGCGGGCTGTGATCAGATAGCGCGCCGCGGCTCATCCGTATCATCTCGCGGGTTCATTGCGCATTCGCCTGTTAGCTTGTTCGCTCAAGGCCGCATTCCGCCATGCGGAAAGCGCGGAATTCGTTCGTAAGCCAACAGGTAGACGCATGTGGCGGCTATGCGGACCTGCCTGTTGCGGCTCATTAAAGTTGACAAGGCCGTTTATTTAAGTTATAGTCAATCCAAGAATATGAATGCGATTATCTCCATAGGTATCTGGGCCGGCAGCGGATTGTTGACGATACTGCTTTTTCTGGTAGTCTTTGTCTTGAATATCCTGCTTTTCCCTTTCGACAAAAAAAAGAAGATTATCCACTCCCAGTGTTTCTGGTGGTCGGACGCGATAATCGGTTTGAACCCTTTTTGGGACCTTAAGGTCAGCGGCCTGGAGAATATAGATCATAATAGGACTTATGTGATTATCTCCAATCATCAGAGCCTGGCGGATATCGTGGTGATTTACCAGACAAAGATGCAGTTCAAGTGGGTGGCTAAAGCGAGTTTATTCAAGCTGCCATTTATCGGATGGTGCCTGTCCCTGATCAGGCATATCAAGCTTTTACGCGGGGACTTCGCGAGCATAAAGAAAATATACCGCCAGGCGGGCCAGTGGCTGCAAAGCGGCATGTCCGTGTTGTTTTTTCCGGAGGGGACGCGCAGCGCAAGCGAGCAGATGAATACGTTCCAGAACGGGGCTTTTAAACTGGCGATCAAGGAAAAGAAGCCTGTCCTGCCTATTTGCCTGATCGGCACGCGCGAGGCTATCCCCAAAGGCAGCTGGTTTTTTAAAGGCAAGGTCTCGGCCAGGTTGATCGTGCTGCCGGTTGTGGAGACCGGAGAGTTCAAGCCGGAAGACTTTGCTTCTTTGCGGGATATCGTCCGCGAGAAGATCGAAAAAGCCGCCCTGACCGATGTTAAATAATAAAGCATTTTTATTTCTGGTGTCGGTAGTATTTTGCGTTTGCGGCTGCGCCGGGCACCCTGGTCGCGATACGCTGTATCAGGTGTCGACTATTCAGGCGCTTTCCGCGGGGGATTACGACGGACAGGCATCTGTTCGAGGGCTTAGGCGCCGCGGGGATTTCGGGCTGGGGACATTTCATGGCCTGGAAGGCGAGATGGTAATACTGGATGGGAATTTTTACCAGGTCAAGGTTGACGGAAAGGCCTATCCGGTAAAAGAGGCCCGGCAGATACCTTTTGCCCAGGTAACTTTTTTTGACGCGGACAATACGTTTGAACCCGGGACCGAACTCGATTACGCCGGTTTTAAGAAATACCTGGACAGCGCGCTGGCATCCAGGAATATCTTCTACGCGGTAAAGATAAGCGGCAGGTTCAGGTATGTGAAAACCAGAAGCGTGCCTAAGCAGCCCAAGCCGTATCCCGGGCTTGATCAGGCGGTAAAAGAGCAGCAGGTATTCGAATTCAATGATATAGAGGGTATTGTAGTCGGTTTTCGTTCTCCGGAATATTCCGGGAATTTCAGCGTCGGAGGATACCATCTGCATTTTATCAGTGAAGACAGGAAAAGGGGCGGGCATTTGCTGGATTTTCAGGCATCCAGGGTAAAGATAGAGGTCGACGAGACCGCTGATTTTTATTTAAGCCTGCCGACAAACCCGGAGTTTCTTAACCTTGATCTTGATAGGGCAGAAGAGAAAGGGGCGGAAAGTGAATAAAACATGCAATTTAGCCGTGCTGGTTTTTGCAGTTATGATTTGTGTATCGTTTTTTCTTCCCTGGTTGAGCATGGAATCGCGCATAGCCGGCGGGATATCCAAGCTTCTCACCGGAGAAAAACAGGCGAGCCTTAAGACGGTCAGCGGTTTCCAGGTGCCTATATTAGCCAATGGACCGGATGCAAAATTAATGATCAGCATTATCAAGTTATTTAATCCCGGAGTATCCGGTGCAGACAAGAAGAGCTGGTTAATCTGGGGGATACCCGGTTCAGCGGTTGGGCTGGTATTGCTGGTTTTATTCCTGGGTAAGAACAAGTGGGTTAACCTGGGTATAGGGGTATCGGCAGTGGCGGTTTTTTCCGTGGCTACCTATCAGATATCGAAAACAAATTTAGACAAATTTGTCATGCGCATAGTTATTTCTGCCGGCCTCTGGCTTATCCTCTGGTCGTATTTGGGCATCGGGCTGGTCAGCCTTTTCAGGTTTATCCGGCAGCAGCTTGCCAAGAATTAAGGAATGGGGTTGTAAATGAAGAAACGATATAAGGTAGTTATTTTCCTGTTTGCAATTGTATCGGTTATTTTTATTGTCGCCAGCATCCTTTTCTCAATTTACGCTCCGTCGATTGTCGAGGGCCAGATCCGGCAGAACCTTAAGCTCAAGGCCAGCCTTGGTAAAATAAGCTTGAATATCCCTTTTACCGTTACTCTTGAGAAGCTGGAGATTGGGGACCTGGCGAATATAAAGAAGATATCTTTTTCGCCGAACTTGATCGCTTTGTTATTCGGTAAGATAGTTATCCACGGCTTGACTATTACCGAGCCGGTGATTAACCTTGAGCAGGGAGCTGACGGAAAATTAAACCTGCCGGCCATGGAACAGAAGCCGGGGGCCAAGGCCCCGGAATTTTACCTTACCAGCATTAAGGTTAAGGACGCAAAGATAATCTTTACCGACAGAAAAGTGAGTGCTTCGGGTTATCAGGTTGTTGTGGATAAGCTGGATATAAGCGTTTCCAAGGCCGCTTTCCCGGTGGCTTCATTAGCTATGAATATCGGCGTAAGCTGCCAGCTTTCAAACCCGGCGGGCAAGGTGTTTGGCAAGGTTAATTTTTCCGGCTGGCTTGATTATCCGGCCCGCGGGATGGACGCCAAATTGGAAATCAGAGATACGGATATTGCCAATTTCTCCCCCTATTACGGGAATTTTATTTCAAATAAGAAACTCCTTTCAGCGATGCTCAATCTTATTTCAACCTTTAAGGCAAAGGATAATGCCTTGAATATTAATACAGATTTCAATCTTTCCGGGCTGGTTTATGAGGAAGGGCCTGAAGCGGAGATCAGCCTTGATTTTACGAAAAATGCCCTGGACCTGTTTGCGGACAGCCATGGCAACCTGCATCTGGTATTCGATATTGATACGAAACTGGATGATCCGGCTTTAAGCCAGGACAAGGTGAAAATGATGATCCTGAAGGCGGCAATGAAGAATTTAAGCAGCCAGTCTCCGGAGGAGCTGGTTGACAAGGTGAGTAATATAATCGATAAGGTTAAAGGCCTGAAGGAAATATTTGGGAATTAGGAGCGGGTTGATGAACGAAGCCAAGACAAAATCGTTGAAGAATATCGAGGAAAAGATGCAGGGCCTGGACAGCGGCTCGCTGCGTTACCACATCCTGGAGAGCGCTAAAGACTTCAAGAGTTCCTGGATCGAGCTGGGGCGTTCCCTTTATACGGTGTGGAAAGACAAGATGTATAAGGAATGGGGTTATCTGAATTTCGACACCTACGCCAGCCGGGAAATAGGTATCCGTAAGCAGACTGCGATGAAGTTGCTCAAGTCTTATTATTTCTTGGAAAAGGAAGAGCCGCAGTATCTGAAAAGCGATTACGCCGAAACCGCCCAGGCAGCCAATATCCCGAGTTATGAATCGGTGGATATACTCCGGCAGGCCAGGAACAAGAAGGTGCTGGATGAAAAAGATTACAGCAGCCTGAAGAAGGAGATATTTGAAAATGGCAGGGACGCGCTCGAGCTTAAGAAGAGTCTGGGCGTGATCATCCGCCAGCGCCAGGAGATGGATCCTCAAGAGGCCCAGGAGAAGAGGAAAGAGGCGCTGCTTAAAAGGATAATCGGGCAGCTGCGCGCGTTGAAAAAGGAGGCGGAGGTCTTGAAGATGCTGCCCGTGCCGCTGATCAGGGATATCGACGCCTTGATCGGCAGGATCGATGAGGAGTTTTCCGCCTGAAACCGGGATAGCGCAGGATACCCATGTCGTCAATCGGCAGGCAGGTTCCGGATTTAGAGAAAAGAATGTCCTTGCTGGGGGTGCGCCAGGAGGACATCCGGGAAAGTTTTATCCGTTCCAGCGGGCCGGGAGGCCAAAACGCCAACAAGACAGCTACCTGTGTCTATCTGAAACACCTGCCTACGGGGATCGAGGTTAAATGCGGACTCCAGCGTTATCAGATGGTCAACCGGCACCTGGCCATGTATATCCTTTTGAACAAGATCGAGAATGCGGCCAGGGAAAAGCGCTTGCGGGAACAGTCGATCAGGGCGAAGATTGTCCGCCAGCGGCGCGCTCGGCCGAAGAAAATCAAGCTGGCTATCCTTGAGCATAAGCGCAGGCATTCAGAAAAGAAAACTCTGCGTAGAAAAATTGTTTTGTG
>CAZNGC010000022.1:0-14724 GCA_964572435.1 uncultured Planctomycetales bacterium
GAGGCGGTCCTTTCCTGTGCAGGCTGCGCGTTGGCTAAGACATATTAGGATGGGGAGCCCTGGGGATGCCCCAAGTGCGGGGCGGAGATGGAAAAATTCAATTGTATCGAGGTCGGGCATATATTCAAGCTGGGGACTAAATACAGCCAGGCGATCCAGGCGAATTTCTCGGATGCCAAGGGCCAGCTTAAACCGGTGATTATGGGTTGTTACGGTATCGGGGTATCACGGCTTATCTCGGCGGTAATCGAGCAGAATAACGATGCGGACGGGATTACCTGGCCGGCGGAGGTAACTCCTTTTGACGTAATCATTCTTCCTTTGGATATCCAGGATGAGGCGATAATGGGTATGGCCGGGGGTATTTACCGGCAGCTCGAAGAGGCGTCTTTCCAGGCGCTCCTGGATGACCGCGACGAGAGGGCGGGTATAAAATTCAAGGACGCGGACCTGTTGGGTATCCCTGTGCAGGTAACCGTCGGCCGCTCGTATGTCAAGGATGGGACAGTGGAGATCAAATCGCGCCGCAGCAAGGAAAAGATAATTTGCCCGAAAGACAGCGCGTTCTCGGAGATTATGCGTTTAACCGGCGGAAAAGGCAAGGGGTAATGGCGGAAAAGCTCGTAGATATAAAAGACAATACAGGGTTGCTGGAAAAGGTCCTGGAAAGGATAAATGATCCCCAAAACGGCGTCAAGATCGATTATGCCAAGGGCAAAGACCAGGTTTTTCTGTCCGCGGCCATCCGGGTTATCCGCCAGGTATCCAGGGAGGCCCAGACGCAGTTATCCCGGATACAGGAAGAAGAGCTTTTAAATGATATAGTTTCGTATTTTCTCGACCTTGGGCCGATAGGCATGCTGCTTAAGGACCCGGCTGTTTCGGAGATCATGGTTAATGGCCCGGGGCAGGTTTATGTCGAACGTAACGGTGGCCTGGAAACAACCGATATAAGTTTTGCCGATGAAGCCCACCTGGCTTATTTTATCGAGCGCATACTGGATTATTCCGGCAGGAGGGCTAACAGCCTGGAGCCTTGCGTGGACGCGCGGCTGAAGGATGGGTCGAGGGTGAATGTCGTCAAAAGCCCCGTTTCTTCCATCGGTTCACTCTTGACTATCAGGAAAATGACCCACCGTTCTTTTACCCTGGACGACCAGGTGCGCCTGGATACGTTGAATGAGGTGGCTGCGGATTTCCTCAAGGCGTGCGTGAACGCCCGCCTGAATATCCTGATTTGCGGCGGCGCAGGCTCTGGCAAGACCACTATGCTTAATGCCCTGGCCGGGCATATCTCGGAGAAAGAAAGGATCGTGACTATCGAAGATACGCGCGAGCTGTCTTTCGCGCACAAGCATTTTGTCCCGCTCGAGACGAGAATGCCGAATATCGAAGGCAAGGGAGAGATAACCATTCGTACCCTGCTGAAGAACGCCTTGCATATGCGCCCGGACAGGATCATTATCGGTGAGGTGCGCGCGGAGGAGCTTTGGGATATGGTTCAGGCGATGAATACCGGACACGACGGTTCGATGACAACATTGCACGCCAATTCGGCTTATGACGCCATGGACAGGCTTGAGATGCTGGCGCTTGTGGGAAATTCGAATATCTCAAGCGATGTGGCCCGCAGGCAGATTGTTTCCGCCGTGGACCTGATCGTGCACATGGCCAGGCTTGCCGACGGCTCGCGCCGGCTGCTGCAGATCAGTGAAGTCAGGAAGAACGGAGATTACGGACTCGACGATATCTTTATTGTCGGCCAGGGCAAAAACGGGGTCACTGAATTGAAGGCTACAGGCATGTCCCGGCGTTGTTATGAAAAGATCAAGGCAAAAACAAGTTATATCAACAAGAATTTCGAGGTTTAACCGGCGGCATAACATATGGATCAGGGCGGGATCAAAAAAGAGATAGGCGAATTGTCGTCCGGAATTTTTTCCGGCAAAGGGTTTGAGCTCGTAGAGATTGACGTCAGGAATTCGGGGTCAGGCGTTTCTTTCACGCTGCTGGCGGACAGGCCGCAGGGAGGTATCAGTCTGGATGAATGCGGCATGCTTAACCGCCTGCTCAAATCTGCTCTGGATGAGAAAGGTTTCCTGGGCGGCCAGTATACTCTGGAGGTTTCCTCTCCCGGGCTGGACAGGCCGTTGAAACAAAAAGAAGATTTCAGGCGCTGCCTGGGAAGGCAGGCCGCGTTTTTCCTCAATTGCCCGGTCAATGAAAAGATCGAGTGGAGGGGGTTGATCCGTAAAGTTGATGAGCAGTCTGTGTTCATCGACGCGGGGGGCGGGCTATTGGAGATCCCCCTGGTTAAAATAAACAAGGCAAAACTGGTGTTTTAAAATAGGGTATCCTGTTTTACGGGATTAATTCGTGCGCTGGCTTATTGATACCGCCGCTTGCCTTGCGGGATTACGGTATCCGTGGGCCAGGCGCTCATTAAAACGGAGAATTGAGATGAGTCAGGAATTATTAGCGATTATCGAACAGATTGAACGTGAAAAGGGAATAAAAAAAGAGGTAATGCTGGAGGCGGTGGAGAGTGCCATGCTTAGCGCGGCCAAGAGGGTGATCGATCTGAAGCCAGAAGAGGAGTTCAAGGTTCAGATTGACCGCTCCAGCGGCGAGATCAGCGCTTTTCGCAATAATGAAAAGGTGACCAATATAGATTTTGGGCGTATTGCGGCTTCCACTGCGCGCCAGGTGATAATCCAGAAGATGCGCGAAGCGGAAAAGGACGTGGTTTTCGGAGAATTCCAGAGCCGGGTCGGGGAGATTGTCAGCGGGACGGTTTACCGTTTCGAGAAAGGCAACGTGATCGTCGACCTTTTAGGCAAGGCCGAGGGGATCCTGCTTAAGCGGGAGCAGTCGCCGAAAGAGGAATTTAAGCAGGGCCAGCGTATCCGCGCCTATGTCGTGGAGGTCAAGAAGGATGCCAAGGGCCCGCAGATCATCCTGTCCCGCGCCCATCCCAACCTGGTCAAAGAACTTTTCGAGCTCGAGGTGCCCGAGATTTATGAAGGGATAGTGGAGATTAAGGCGATATCCAGGCAGGCAGGAGAGCGTACAAAAATATCCGTTTCTTCGAAAAACGATAAGGTTGATTCGGTCGGCGCCTGTGTCGGGATGCGCGGGAACCGGGTGAGGAATATCGTCAACGAATTGCAGGGTGAAAAGATAGATATAGTCCGTTACAACGAGGATGTCCGCGAATACATCAAGGCGGCCCTGTCTCCGGCAAAGGTTTCCGAGATCAAGCTGGACAGGGAAAAGATGAAGGCCGAGGTTATCGTGGATGACGATCAGCTTTCCTTGAGTATCGGAAAGCACGGCCAGAATGTCCGCCTGGCTTCCAAGCTCGTAGGCTGGGAACTCGATATCCGCACCAAGGGGATGATTGCCGCCGAGGCCTTAAGCCCGAAGAAGGAAAGCGCTCCTGCAGCCGAGGCGGAGGAAGGCGCGCAGGAAGAAGAGCCGAAGGCAAAGAAGGAACCAGGGAAAGATGCGAAGAAGAAAGTTAAAAAGCCGGCCAAGAAAGAAGAATCCTCTTGCCTGGAGGATTTGCCCGGCGTAGGAGAGAAAACGCTTGAACTCCTGAAAGAAGCGGGGATCAAGAATATATCAGATGTGATTGAGGCCGGGGAAGAAGGGCTGGTAAAGATAAAAGGTATCGGTGAAAAGAAAGCCCAGAAACTCTTCGCGGAGGCAAAGAAACTGGCCTAGATAAATACAAAAGGCTGTTTAAGGCAGTCAGGGAGAGAGTATGCCTAAGGCAAAGAAAGAAAAAGCAACTGTAAAGAAAATGGTGAAGTCAAAGGAGCCGGCGCAAAAACATGCATCGATCCATCAGGCCGAGGCCAGGGCGAAGAAAACCGCGGTAGTAAAGAGCCATACCGTTAAACCAAAAGCTGCCTCTTCCGGCGCCCTCAAGCCCAGGGTTGCCGTTAAAAAGAAAGAGGAGATCGTCCATCAGGCCAAGCCTGTCCTGAAACATGAGGCAAGGCATGAAGTTAAGGCTGCATTGAAGCCAGCCGAAGCCAAGAAACCCGAGATAAAACATGAAGTAAAGCATGAGGCAAAGCATGAAATAAAACACGAAGCCGTTCATGAAATAAAACCCGCGGTTAAGCTTGAGCCTGAAAAGGTCGTTCATCAGTCCCCGGCCAGGCCAAAGCCGGTTCAGGAGGCCAAGCCCGAACCTGTTGCCGTTAAACCCGTGGCCGAACCTGGTAAAATAATCGAGATAGAGCTTCCGATTACGCTCAAAGACCTGGCGGTGAAACTACAGGAAAAATCGAGCGTGTTGATAAAACATTTTATGAGTATGGGTGTCATGGTCGGGATCAACCAGGCGCTTGACGAGGCAACGGTAAACAAGATATGCCCCAAGTATAACTGTCAGATCAAGAAGGCCCTTGGCGCCGAGGATGCGGCTTTGCAGGAACACAGGGAACAGGACAGGCCGGCAGACCTCAGAAAGCGTTCCCCGATCGTTACTTTCATGGGGCACGTCGACCACGGCAAGACTTCATTGCTTGACGCGATCCGCAAGACCAAGGTGGCCGAAGGTGAACACGGCGGGATTACCCAGCATATCGGCGCCTACCGCGTAAACCTCCCCGGAGGCGAGATTACGTTCCTGGATACTCCGGGTCATGAGGCCTTTACCGCCATGCGCGCCAGGGGGGCGCAGCTTACCGATATCGTAGTCCTGGTAGTTGCCGCCGACGATGGGATAATGCCGCAGACGCAGGAAGCGATAGACCACGCGCTCCAGGCGAAGGTAACGATCATCGTTGCCATCAACAAGATAGACAAACCCCAGGCGAATATCGATATGGTCAAGAAGCAGTTGTCGCAAGCCGGCCTGACCGCCGAAGATTGGGGAGGCAAAACCATTACCGTGCCGGTTTCAGCCAAGACCGGCGAGGGCATAGACAACCTGTTGGAGATGATCCTGCTTCAGGCTGAAATCATGGAATTAAAGTCAAACCCCAACCGCCTGGCAAACGGGGTGGTTGTCGAGGCGAGGATGGCCAAGGGCAGGGGCCCTGTAGCCACTCTCCTGGTGCAGAACGGGACTTTGCACCTTAACCAGAATATAATCGTCGGTAATTTCTACGGTAAGGTCCGGGCAATGCTTAATGACCGGGGCCAGTCGGTAACTAATGTCGGCCCAGCTTCTCCGGTTGAGGTGCTTGGGATCAGCGGTGTTCCCCAGGCAGGCGAACAGTTCTTCGTGATCGAAGAGGAAAAGCAGGCCAAGGAATTGGTCGAAGCCCGCCTGGAGAAGGAAAGGCAGCAGCAGGTCAAGGTTGTCAAAAGGGTCAGCCTTGAGGACCTGCATAGCCAGATCGTCGAAGGGAATATCCGGGAACTGAAGCTGATCATTAAATCCGATGTCCAGGGTTCGCTGGAAGCGATCAAGGATACGCTGGATAAGCTGAATGTTTCGGAAATCAAGATAGAAGCTATCCATACCGGAGTGGGGAATATCAATAACTCCGACGTCATCCTGGCTATAGCCTCGGATGCCCTGATCGTCGGTTTCAACGTCACTACCGACGAGCTGGCTAAGGAGCTTATCGCCAAGGAGGGCGTCGAGGTCAAGATATACAATATCATATACGAGTTGGCCAATGATATAAAGGCCGCGGTTGAAGGGATGCTTGATCCTAAGCTGAAGAAGGTGTTTTTAGGCAGGGCCGAAGTGAAGAAGATGTTCAGGCTTTCCAAATCCGGGTTGATTGCCGGATGCATGGTGACTAAGGGAAAGATTAACCGCAGTTGTACGGTTACCCTGGTGCGCAACGGCCAACCGGTCTTCGAAGGCAAGCTTTCCAGCCTGAAGCGTTTTAAAGACGATGTGCGCGATGTAGCCGAGGGTTTCGAATGCGGCATGTCCATCGCCGGATTCGATCAGCTGATGGAAGGCGATGTTATCGAAGCTTACGACGTGCAAAAAATAGCCAGAAGGCTCTAAAGCGAAATGAGCAAAAAACGTATATTGAGCGGTATGCGTCCCACCGGTAAACTGCACCTGGGGCATCTGGTAGGAGCTTTGTCTAACTGGGTAAAACTCCAGGAGGAATACGAATGTTTTTTCATGGTGGCCGACTGGCATGCCTTGATGTCGGAATACGAAGACCCGCAGAGGCTCAAGGAGAATATCCCGGACAATGTGGCGGATTGGATTGCCTGCGGGATCGACCCGGAGAAATCTGCGATATTCGTACAGTCGCAGGTGCCCGAACACCTGGAGCTTTATTTCATTTTCTCGCTGATTACCCAGTTGGGCCTGCTTGAACGCTGCCCTACCTATAAGGAACAGCTGCGTGAAGTGACTAACCGGGATTTGAGCACCTACGCGTTCCTGGGGTATCCCGTACTTCAGGCCGCGGATATACTGCTTTATAAAGCTGATGCGGTGCCGGTAGGAGAAGACCAGCTGCCGCACGTGGAATTGACCCGCCAGATCGCGCGCAAGTTCAACCATTTGTACAAAACAGATTGCTTTGGGGAGCCTAAGGCCTTGCTTACCGAGGCTACCAGGCTGCTCGGCCTGGACGGCCGGAAGATGAGCAAGAGCTACGGCAACTATATCGGTTTGTCCGAAGACCCGGAGGCGATCCGGAAGAAGATACAGAATATGATTACCGACCCTTTGCGCATACGCCTTAGCGATCCCGGCCATCCGCATAAATGTAATGTCTGCAGTTATTATTGCGTATTCTTCCCGGAGCGCCGGGCTGAGGTGGAGCAGCGTTGCAGCAAGTCTTTGATCGGCTGCACCGCCTGTAAAAAGGAGCTTGCCGAGAGGATACTTGATTTATTGGCGCCTATCCAGGAAAAAAGGCGGAAAGTGTTGAAGGACAAGGCGTATATCCGGGATATCCTTGAAGCTGGCAGGCTCAAGGCGTCGGACTTCGCCGCCAGGACCATAGAGCAGGTAAGGGGATTATTGAAATTATATGAATTATAAAATACGCTTGGATATATTCGAGGGCCCTCTGGACCTGCTGCTTTACCTGGTGAAGAAGGACCATCTGAATATCTACGACATCCCGATCGCCAAGGTTACCGAGCAGTACCTGGAATATATCAACCTGATGAAATTGCTGGACCTGGGTATTGCCGGAGATTTCCTGGTGATGGCTGCCACCCTCATGCAGATAAAATCCAAGATGCTGCTTCCGGCAAGCGAGACTCCTGCCGAAGAGGAGCAGGAGGACCCGCGCGCGGAACTGGTAAAAAGGCTTCTGGAATACGAGAAGTTCAAACAGATCGCCGAGGATTTAAGGGAAAAGGAGATCAGCCAGCAGGATGTTTTCAAGCGGCCGAAGCCGGAAAAGCCGCAGGAGGCCCAGGAGAAATCCGGGGGAAAAGATGAAAAGTACTTCGAGGCGAGCATATTCGACTTGATCAGCGCTTTCTCCCAGGCGCTCAAAGATATACCCAAAGAGGTTTTCTACGAAGTAATCAAGGACCAGTTTACCGTCGAGCAGAAGGTGCACGATATACTGCATCTGTTGCTGGTGGAGTCGGAGATCAGGCTTTCCGGACTTTTTAGCAAGGCCAAAGACAGGCTGGAAATCATCGTGATATTCCTGGCGATCCTGGAGTTGACGAAGATGAAAGAGATCGTCACCCGCCAGAACGCCGCGTTCGAGGATATAATCATAACCAGAAATAAGGAAAACATCGTCCCCTATGAGCGAAGAGACCAGGAAAACCCTGCTTAAGGCAAATCCCGTAGTTAGCGATATTAAAGAATCGGAAGAGGACATAGTCCTGAATATCTCTCTAAGGCCGAAGAAGTTTTCGGAATTCGTCGGCCATAAAGATATCGTGGACAACCTGAAGATTGCCATACAGGCGGCTAAACAGAGGAATGAGCCTCTGGAACATGTACTTTTAAGCGGCCCTCCGGGGCTGGGCAAGACATCCCTTTCGCATATCATTTCCCACGAGATGGGGGCAAAGATCACTGCCACCAGCGGACCGGCGATCGAGCGCGCTGGTGACCTGATAGGCATACTTACCAACCTGGAGGCCGGGGATATCCTGTTTATCGACGAGATACACCGGATGTCCAAGGTGGTCGAGGAGTTCCTCTACCCGGCGATGGAAAATTTCCAGATCGATTTCGTGATCGATAAGGGGCCGTACGCCAAGACCATAAAATTCAATCTCAAGCCTTTTACCCTGGTTGGGGCGACTACCCGCACCGGGCTGCTGGCTGCTCCCCTGCGCGGGAGGTTCGGGATATTTTACAGCCTGGATTTCTATAAAGAGGGAGACTTGGCGAAGATTATCGAAAACTCCAGCGTTTTATTGTCGGTGCGGGTGAATGAAGAGGCGGCCTTGGAGATCGCCAGGCGCTCAAGAGGGACGCCGCGCATCGCCAACCGCCTGTTGCGCAGGGTGCGCGATTACGCGCAGGTGCTCAAGATCAAGGATGTGGATATGCCTTCGGCTTCCAAGATACTCGACGATCTGGGCATAGACAAGGCGGGTTTCGACGATCTCGACCGCAAGGTGCTCAAGCTTATCCTCGATTCCTTTAACGGAGGGCCGGTAGGCATCGAATCCCTGGCGGCCAGCCTGAACGAGGAAGTGGACACTATCGCCGATACTGTCGAGCCATACCTGCTGAAGGCCGGGTACCTGAAGCGCACCTCCCGCGGGAGGCTCGCTACGAGAAAGGCCTACGAGCATTTCGGCCTGAAGTTCAATAAGGAACAGCAAGAAGAGATATTTTGATTTCCGGGATGAATGTATTGTTGCATATCTGCTGCGGCCCCTGTATGATTTACCCCCTGCAAAAGTTGAGAAGCAGCGGCTGCCGGGTAAGCGGGTTATTTTACAATCCGAATATACACCCGGAGCAAGAGTACGCCAAGCGCAGGGAAGCGGTAGAGGCCTTGAGCGGCGCGATGCATCTGGCGGTGGAATATCCTGAATACCTGCCTTCGGAATTCTTCCAGGCTATCGGGGATGATATTAGCGCCCCGCAGCGCTGTCTGCGCTGCTGGAGGCTGCGCTTGAAGATATCGGCATGCCGGGCGAAAGAGGCGGGCTGCGACGCGTTTACCTCGACTCTGCTGGTAAGCCCTTATCAGGACCAGGATTCGCTTAAGCAGCTGGGCAATGAAGTTGGCCGGGAGTATGGAGTGGATTTTTATTACGAGGATTTCCGCCCGGGGTTCAGGCAGGCGCACGAAGAAGCTAAAAAACAGGGGATTTATTGCCAGAGATATTGCGGGTGCAGTTATTCTGAGATTGAGCGTAACGCTAAGGTAAAAAATGAAAAATAAAATATTAGTTTTAGTTTCAGCATTTTGTTTGCTTAGCTTAAGCTTGGTTTTTGCCCAGAATTTCGCTACTAATAAAGAAGTTATAGCTAAAGAAATTCCGGCTAAAGAAAATCCGGATAAGGAAACTTCTCCCAGAGGTATCTGGGTTTCGGTCTTTTCAAGCAAAGATGTTCTTTACGCCAAGGATGGAGTAAATAACCTTATTGCCAGATGTAAAAAAGCAAAGATCAATGAGATTTACCTGCAGTTCTTCCAGTCGGGAAATGCCTATTATGATTCCAAGGTTGGCGACAGGACTAAATATGATGAGATGGTTAAGGCAACCGGGGTAGACAGCCTGGACCTCTTGCTTAGAGAGGCGCAGAGCAATAATATAAAAGTTTTCGCATGGGTAAATGTTTTAAGCCTGGGCAAGAATGATAAAGCGGATATTTTAAAGAAGTATGGCAATTCTGTCTTGACTCTGGATCAGTATCAGAGGGGCTCAAGAATTGACTCTAAGACAGAGCTGGATAAGTATTACTTAAGAGAAGATCAGATCTTCCTGGAACCCGGAGACCCCCGCATAGAAGAATATATCCTGACGGTGATTAATGAAATTATCAACCGTTATCCATTAATCAGCGGGGTGCATTTGGATTATATCCGTTACCCATCTCCGGTACCGTTTATTCCGGGCTCAAGATTTAAGAAGTTTGGTTTAACCTATGGCTATGGGCCGAAGAATGTAGAACGTTTTACGGATAAGACCGGGCTTAATCCTCTGGATACTTTGAATAACGAAGATGAATATTTGGCTTGGGACAATTGGAAACGCCAGCAGGTAACCGGGCTGGTGCGTAAGATTGCAAGTTTGGTTAAAGTTAAATCCGCGGATTTGGCGGTTTCCTGTGCGGTTATCCCTTTGACCGAGCGCGCTTATGCCAATGCCTTCCAGGATTGGTCAGCCTGGCTTGAGGAGGGGATTGTTGATTATGTTGTTTTAATGTCTTATACCAAAGACAACCAGTTTATAAAAGAAGTGGTTAAATCCGGCCTGGGCAACCGAGGCAAGGGCAAGGTATATATAGGCATAGGTTTATTTTTAATGAAAAATAACCCGGATTTATTTTATAATCAATACCGGATTGTCGCTGATTTAGTCCCTGATGGAATAGTATTCTTTTCAATTGATGATTTGACGGACCAGGTAATCAACTTTATTAATTCAAAATCGTATCCTAAACCTTAGCCTTTATTCCATCCCTTCTAAAAAATATGCTTAAGCTTTCTGAGTTTGATTATCCTCTTCCCAAAGAGTTAATTGCCCAGCACCCGCTGGAAAACAGAGAAGATGCCAGGCTGCTGGTTGTTGACCGTAAAAACTCTAAGATTACCCACGATGTGTTTAAAAATATCCGGGGTTTTTTCAAGGAAAAAGATTTATTAGTGCTTAATGACACAAAAGTTTTGCATTGCCGCCTGATGGGCAATAAAACAACCGGGGGCAGGGTTGAGATTTTGCTTACCCGCCGCCTTAACGGAACAACATTTTCCTGCCTTGTTCAGCCAAGTAGGACAAAGATTGGCGAAAAAGTACTTTTCGCGCAAGGAAAGATTTCCGGGGCCTTAAGCGCCAGGGGTCAAATTAGTTTTAAGCAGGCGGATGCGGACGTAATTTATAATTATGGGGTTGTACCTCTGCCTCCCTATATAAAACGCGAGCCTATTGATTCGGATAAGGTTTATTACCAGACGGTTTATGCCAAAAATGAAGGCGCGCTTGCTTCCCCGACTGCCGGCCTGCATTTTACTGAAAAACTGCTTGAGGAGATTAATGCCCAGGGTGTAAGAATAGCTTATGTAACTTTGCATGTGGGTTTAGGGACATTCAGGCCGGTAAGATGCGAGAATATTCTTGAGCATAAGATGGAGCCGGAGCATTTTCTTGTGCCCGATGAAACTGTTGCCAAGCTCAATCAGACTAAAGCTGACAAAGGCAGGGTTATTGCTGTTGGCACGACCGCATTAAGGACGCTTGAGACTTATGCCGGGGGACGCAAAGAGGGGAATACTGATTTATTTATTTATCCGGGTTATAAGTTTAAGTTAGTGGATTGCCTGTTGACTAATTTTCATCTGCCGATGACTACGCTTTTTATGCTTGTCTGCGCTTTCGGCGGAGAAAAGCTGATGAAGCAGGCATATCAGGAAGCAGTGGAGAAGAAATACAGGTTTTACAGTTACGGCGACGCGATGCTAATTATCTAATGATCTTGTCAATTCTCTCGCTCAGGTTGATTTCTTAACGCCAATGATCTTTCACATTTCGGCGGTTGCAGAACTCACAGTATTTGCTTTAGCAAATACTGTTCAAACAGCTTCGCCGTCCCCGTTTTGTCGCTTCGCTCCACGGGGATACCCGAAATGTTCAAGCTCCATTGGCTAAAATCAACATTCGCTGCGAAAATTGCCAGGATCATTATATACTTTATTAGAAAAACTAAGTCATACGTTAGGTGCTATATTAACAGTATAGAGGGATGTGATTTAATTAATAGTGATTTGGAGTTGGAGGGTGGGCAATGTTAAAATTGTTTGGATATCCATTGGTTTTTATTATTACAATTAGATATATTTTAAAGCATAAGCATGATTTTTACTATACAATAAATTTATTTTTTAATCATGGAAGATTTGATAATTTATCCACAGAATATACCAAACAGAATGGGCGGACAGAAGAACAATTGGACATAAATCAACAGCTAAGAAAGAGTATTTGGCAATCATTTAAAACAGTATCGAAAATTTTAGCATTCGCTTGGTTTATAGCTTGTATAACTACTGATTCGTTTATTAACCCATTTTCTTTGCCATTAATTCTGCAGATAGGTT
Source organism: uncultured Planctomycetales bacterium (assembly GCA_964572435.1). Classification (GTDB taxonomy): domain Bacteria; phylum Omnitrophota; class Gorgyraeia; order Gygaellales; family Profunditerraquicolaceae; genus UBA6249. The sequence continues at coordinate 12,198 of CAZNGC010000022.1, forward strand.
CAGCTTTCTTGATTTTATGGGCTCTTGTAGGAAAGCTAGGTTATTCTATACGGACGTGGAGTGGGAATACATTGCCGGAACGAATTGATAATTTTTGGTTTATATTCTTAAATGTTCTAGGTATTCTTCTTTTGTTTTTTGAACAGTTTTATAATTCTTGTGAAATCGTTTCACCCGTACATAGTTCATTTGGGACAAATATGGTCACATATAATTGGAATTTTGTAAGAAATGGTCTTATTTTCTCTTGTAACTTTTTGTCTTTATTTTTATTAGAAATGCTATTAATTTGGCCTATATTTTGTGGTCTTTATATGGAAATTAAGAATCTCCGTAATAGTAGCTTATGTGTTATTACCCGAGGCGATAAGAGCTGGAGTTATTTTGTAGGATTCTTCGCAATGACCTCTGCTATATATCTTCAAATAATTTCTAATACGGAACAACTTGGAGAATATAAAAATATAATCATTCTTATTAACCTATTGGTTTTAGCGCATACTTCATTTCGAAATCGCTGGTTTCGTAATAGTATCATTGGTATCATTAGCAGGGTGAAGAAGTGGACAGATTGATTTAAAGTTTTGGAAGGTTATTTTGTTAATAAGATTATTTTAGATGTAGACTATTTACTGGTTAATATAATCCGTTATTTTGCTATTTGGCTGTAGAAATAAACTTTAATAAATAAAGGCGAGGTTAAATTTATTAGCGGATGGCGAGGGTTGGACTCGAGCAGCATCTCAAAATCCCTGCCATAGGCAGGGAGCGGGCAGGGATGCCCGGCTAACTAAGTATAGGCAGAGCGAAAATTTTGCCGAAGCGCAGCTCGCCACGCCGGGGCGAGCAAGCGGTGATGCGAGAGACAAGCCTCGACAGACGCGGAAGAGAAATATATGTTTAAAGTAATTCATAAAGATAAAAACAGTAAAGCACGGTTGGGGAAGTTAAAGACTATCCACGGAGAGATTGATACTCCGGCGTTTATGCCCGTAGGCACGCATGCCACGATTAAAGGGCTGATGTATAAGGATGTGGAGGAGGCGGGGGCGCAGATAATCCTTTCAAATGCCTACCATGTATTCTTGCGTCCGGGGATTGAGACGATTAAGAAAGCCGGCGGACTGCATAAGTTTATGGGTTGGGACAAGCCTATACTTACCGACAGCGGCGGGTATCAAATTTTCAGCCTCGCCCTTTTCCGCAAGATGCACGAGCGGGGGGTTGAATTCCAGTCGCATATAGACGGGATGAAACATTTCCTTACCCCCGAGGACGTGGTCAAGATCCAGGAGGACCTGGGTTCGGATATTATCATGCCGCTGGATGAATGCGTGCATTACCCCTGCACCCGCGAGCAGGCGAAGACAGCCATGGAACGCACTATCTCCTGGGCCAAGAGGGCGCAGGCGGCGCAGAAAAACAGGGAGCAGATACTCTTCGGCATAGTCCAGGGGGCTACTTATGAAGACCTGCGCAAAGAGTGCAGCGGCAGGATGGTGGATATGGATTTTAAGGGGTATTCCATCGGAGGAGTTTCGGTTGGCGAGTCGAGCAATTTAATATATAATATCATCGAGCTTGTTGCCGGGATGCTGCCGGAGGAGAAGCCGCGTTATGCCATGGGCATCGGCTATCCTTTCGACATGATCGAGGCAATCGAGCGCGGTGTGGATATGTTCGATTGCGTCATCCCCACGCGTTACGGCAGGAACGGCACGGCCTTTACCAGCAGCGGCAAGATCGTTGTGCGCAATTCATCTTTTGCCGAGGATATGCGGCCGCTGGATCCCAAATGCGGCTGTTACGTCTGCAGAAATTTCTCGCGGGCGTACTTGAGGCATTTATTTAACGCCAAGGAGATGCTCGGGCTTATCCTGTTGAGCCTGCATAATGTATATTATTTTCTGGATCTGATGCGCCAGGCGCGTCAGGCGATAAAAGAGGATAAATTCAGCCAGTTTAAACAGATGTTTTTAAGCGATTACAATAACCAGATATGCGCATAGACATAATTACTATCTTCCCGGGGATGTTCTCCGCGGTTTTAGGCGAATCCATCGTCAAGCGCGCCCAGGAAAAAGGCAAAGTAAAGATCTTCATCCACGACCTGCGCGATTACTCTCTGGATAAGCATCATAAGGTCGATGACCGTCCGTTCGGGGGAGGTTCGGGCATGCTCCTGCAGGCAGAGCCGGTATTCAGGGCGGTGGAGTCGCTGAGGAAAAAAACCAAATCCAGCGGCAAGGTGGTGCTGCTTTGCCCCCAGGGCAGGACATATAATCAGGCGTATGCCAGGAAGCTGTCCGCCTGCAAGAACCTGATTCTTATCTGCGGCCACTACGAGGGTGTGGACGAGCGTGTCAGGGAACACCTGGCGGATGAGGAGATTTCCATCGGTGATTATGTGCTTACCGGAGGAGAGTTGCCGGCAATGGTCCTGGTCGATAGCTTAGTCAGGCTGGTCCCTGGTGTCCTGGGTGATAAAAATTCCTTGAATTTTGAGTCATTCGATGGTAATCTATTT